>JANXZI010000770.1 GCA_025355595.1 Spartobacteria bacterium | reverse complement strand
CGACGTGCTGCGCGCGACCTCCTCAATGATCACCGCGCTCGCAAATGGCGCAGCGGAAATTTTTCCCGCGAAGACGATCGAGGAGGCGCGCGCGCTGCGAAAGGAAATGCCCGATGCGCTGCTCGGCGGCGAGCGGCACGGCGAGCGCATCGAGGGCTTCGACCTCGGAAACAATCCGTTCGAGTACGCCGCGCTCGCCGGAAAGCGGATTATCAGCACCACGACGAACGGCACCATCGCCCTCCGCGCCTGCGAACGCGCCGGCTGCGTGCTCGTCGGCGCGCTGCTGAATATCGCCGCGCTGCGCGACGAACTCGCGCGCACACGCCCCGCCGAGGTGCTGCTCGTATGCGCCGGAACATTCGAGACCTTCGCGCTCGAGGACGCCATCGCCGCCGGGCTGCTCGCCGCGGAATTTCCCGATGCGGAACTGACCGACGCCGCCATCGCTGCAGTCGCCGCCGCGCGCAGCTTTGCCACGCCGCTCGACGGACTGCTCGCCGCGCGCAACGGGCGGGCACTCGTGGCGAAGGGCTGGCGGGATCAGATCGAGTGGTGCGCTCAAGTCTCGCGTTTTGGCGCGATAGGTGCGATGGATGGCGGCATTATCCGCAGCCTTTGATCCCAGCCGCCTCCAGCCCGAACGTGTTTCGCCGGTGGCTTGATGCCTTCGTCGCCCTGCCCGACCGCATCAAGCTCCCGCTCGCGCTGCTCGTCGCCGTGCTGCTGCATGGTGTGGGATTTCTCGTCGCATGGGTGTGGCCGTTCATCGCGCGATTCATCATGCACTACCTCGCGATGATCCTGCCGATTTCCCCGCCGCAGGCCGCGGCCACGCCGACTCCGCCGCCGAAAAAACTCGAGGTCACCATTTTTACCCCGACACCGCCGCCGAAGATCGGGGCGACGCCGACACCCTCGAAACTGCCCGAGAATGACGAGCAGTTGCTGAAGGAGCTTTTCGCGCAGCTCCCGCCTGAAAAGCAACGCGAGTACATTGATGTCGAGGGGCTCGCGCAGAAAAAAAACACCTCGAAGCAGGCGCTCCTCGAAAGCTGGCGCGACAGTGTCGCCGGCAGCCGCAAGCGCGGCACCGGCAGCGACCCGCTGCCCACGCTCGACGGGCTGGAGAACATGCCCTTCACCCAGTTGACCACCCGCGAGGTGAGCCTCGGCAAGCCGGACGTTCCACCGGACATCCCCCAGGCCACCATCTCGCCGCTTTTCAAACCAAAGCCCGTGGACCCGAACGCACCGGCCACAGAATCCAAACCCGAAATCGCCGCGACACCTGCGCCGACGCCGACGCCCACCCCGCAGTCCATGCTCCTCGCGAAGGCCACGCCGCCCCCGAACATCCTCTCGGTGCTGGAGCCCAACGCCGATCAGATTCCGATGTTCCTGAACCGACGTTCCGATCCGAATGCGCCGAAATTCCTCGCGACGCAGCAGCCTGAGCCGGAGGAAAAGCCGACACCGACTCCCACCGCGACGCCGCCGCCAAAACCGACGCCCGTCTCCACCGCACAGCCGACGCCATCGCAACTTCCCACACCGACGCCGCCCGACGCATCGCCGAAGGTACCGACCCGTCCACTCTCAGTGATCGAGGCAAAGCTCGAAACCACCAAGCCGCTCCAGCCCAGGCCCGTGCCGAATCCCGGCTACTCGCCGCAGATGCGCCGCACGAAAGTCAACGGCGCGGCCATGCCCTCAGGCGAGGACGGCGTGGACTCCGTTGCCACTCCGCTCGGGCGCTACAAAAAGGCGGTCAGCGCCGCCGTGGGTTCGCGGTGGAATTACTACATCCAGCAGCGCATGACCCTGCTCCAGACGGGAAAGGTGACCGTCATTTTCAGCCTCGATACGCGGGGAAAAGTGCGCAGCTTCCGCATCGAGGACAACACCTCCAATCGCGCACACGCCGCGCTCATCGAACAGTGCGTGCGCGAGGCGGAATTCGATGCCCCGCCGCCCGAGGCACTGCGCAACGGCGTGTTCGAATACCCGATGAGCTTCCATCTTCTCTGACACCGCATGATCAAACGTACACTCCTCCCATTTCTCCTCACCGCCCTGCTCGCAGCGCACGCGTCCGCGCAGAATCCGGGAGCACCCACGAAGCCGAAACCCGCCGCGAAGCCCGCGAAAAGCAAGGCATCCGCGCAGGCGGTGGCAAACTACATGCCGAAGGTGAAGGCCGCGCTCGCGAAACGCTGGGGCGAAGCGGTCACGGCGCGCATGAGCGAGTTTTCGCACGGCGACGCGAACGTCACCTTCAAGCTCGATGCCGAGGGCAAGGTCACGGAATTCACCGTCGCCGCGAACACCTCGAACGCGGCCTTCGCAAAATTCTGCGAGCAGTTTGTCCGCGAGACAAAATTTGAAAAGCCACCCGCCTCCGCGCTCACGGATGGCCAGCTTGAGATTCCCTTCACCTTCACCATCCTCTGAAAAACATGATCGCACTCCCATTTTCCACCGTGCTCGCCGCGTCCTTCGAGCAGATCTACAAGTTTTTTCACGGCGGCGGATTTTTCATGATTCCGCTGCTCGCGTGCTCGATCATCGCCGTCACCGTCGGCATCCTCTGCGGACTCGGACTGCGGCGGCACCTCGTGGTACCGGAGGAACTCGAAAAGGAAATCGAGCGCCTCGCGCCGAATGACACGCCGGACGCCGTGGTGCGCCTTTCACGCTACGTGCGCAACGATCCCTCCACGCTCGGCCGTATCGCGCAGGTCGGCCTGTCGAATCTTCACCAGCCGAAGGACGAAAATCAGAACGCCGTGCAGACGGTCGCTCGCCACGAGGTCGGCCAGCTCGAGAACGGGCTGCACGTCCTCGAAATCATCATCGGCATCGCGCCGCTGCTCGGCCTGCTCGG
>JANXZI010000752.1 GCA_025355595.1 Spartobacteria bacterium | reverse complement strand
CCTTGCTGTCCTTTTCCACGCCGAAGAGCGCATTGAAAACCTGCTGCGTGTTGCGTTCCGCGGGAATCTGGATGCCGTCCTTCGACCACGCGAGCGAGACGCCTTCGATGGCGAGTTCGAGCGAGGAAAATCGCGTCGCCACACCCTGCGCGTCGGCGATGATCTGGTCGGCGGAGACTGTGTTGCGGAATGCGCCGCCGTCGCCGGGGACATTCGCGCCGGTGAGCCACACGCGCTCGCAGTTGTGATGCTTGCCGATGACCATCGGGTGATGCAGGCCGCTGATCGGCGTGACATCCGCGCGATGCTTTTCGAGCGACTCCATCGGCTTCGAGAATTGGAAATCCTTGCCCGCCTTTTCGATCTGCCACGTCAGCGTGTTCACGCCGTTCGGGATGTAGAGGAACACGCTGCGCTTCGGCTTCGACGCCGCGGGCAGCACGGCCATGCAGTCGAGCAGCGGCAGCGCCATCGTCGCACCGATGCCGCGCAGGAAGTGGCGGCGGCTGATCTGCCATTTTTTCAAATTGAGGTGGCTCATAGTCGGGAAGGATACCTGCGACGGCGCGGCTTCTTTGCGAGATCAAATCGTGACGCCGAGCGCAGGCCGCCCGAGGTCCACGCCTTTGCGGCGCGCGTGATCGATCATTTCGGCGACGGCTTTTTTGCGCCGCTTCTCGGGCAGGAAATTGATGCGCGCCAGCTCCTCGCCAAACGCGCGCACATGGAAGTCGCGCTCGATTTTCCGCCAGCGCCGTCTGGCTGCGGGTGAGAGAGGCTCGTTCATGCCACACCTATAAAGTGGATCATCCCGTCCGGCAACCAATCCATCAGCGACGGATGCACCAGTCGCGCGGTGGCTTCGCGGGCATCTGCCACGAGTCGGGCGAGACCGTGGGCGCGCATCGGCGATGGCGGCAGATGGCTCTCCGCGCAGCCGAGCCGGATGTTGTGCGACTCGGCCAGGCTCACCGTCGCCTTGCCGAGAGTCTTGCGGACGGCATTCACGTAAGCGCGCAGCGGCCGCTCATACAGGCGAATTCGGCAGGCGTCGAGCTGGTGCCAGAAGACCGTCTCCGCGTGCAGCGCTCCCTCGAGCCGTTCATCGCCCTGGAGCGCCAGACGCAATGCCGGGCGGGCGTCGAGCATCCACGGCGGGATTTCATGGCTGCGCACGGCGTTCGTCAGCGCATCCGGCGAGTAAAGGTGCAGGCAGCCGCGGACATCGTTCGCCTTGAGCATTTTGATCCCCAGCGCAGTCACGAAGGGCCAGTCCTTTTCCCGGTTCGTGAGTTTCATCTCGGCCACCGTGTGGTGGCTGGCGTAGATGCCCGCGAGTTCCTTCTCCCACGGCGTGCTCCCGCGCGGCGCAAGTCCGAAGACATCCAGGCAGGTCTCCTCGGGTTTCGTTTTCCACGTGAAGTGTGCCGTCCATCCTCCGCAGAGCCAGCGTGCGTCCAGCGGCGGCGAAATGTTGCCGCGGTAGTTTGGCAGGAGATCGCGCAACGTGGTGCCGGCGATCAGCATTCGGAACTCCTCCGCCTTGTTCACGTCGCACAGGACGTCGCAATCCTTCGTCGTCGCCGCGACGCCGAAATGGACGCAGGCCATGCCGCTGGTGATCGCGCAGGTGATGCCGCGCGACTGCGCGGTGGCCACGAGCCCGGAGAAGAAAGATTCCAGTTCGGCGTAGGCGACCATGCGCTGGACTTTGATTGCGGTCGCAGAGGTGCGCAAGGCCACTCTCGCCTTGCCGCATCCCTCGCTGGTGGAATGGTTGCCCGACATCCGCGCGAACTACCCCCTTCTCATCCCCACGCTGCCATGAACCCTGCCATCGAAACGTTCGTCGCCCGGCACGAGCCGCCGCTCAGCGAGCTGCGCGAGGAGCACCTCCGCCGCGAATTCGGCGACGAGATCGCGCGCGTGGCGAAGCTGCCGCTCATGGAACGCTACCGCTACGTCGCGTGGATGATTGACAACGCGCGCAGGCACGGCGTGAACCTCACGCGCGAGCCGCGCGGGGTCACGGAGTAGTCAGCGCTTTTGGAAAATGTCCGAGCACACGAACGCCTCGACGATGTCGCGCAGGCGGTAGTCTTTCGACTTGCTGGCTTTTGCGATCGCCGCGAGTTCGTCGCGATCGGCGAAGGACACGCTGCGGCGCAGGCCGTAGGTCGCGAGCTT
>JANXZI010000741.1 GCA_025355595.1 Spartobacteria bacterium | reverse complement strand
CGCAGAAAATCGCGAACATCTACGACTACACGTATGCTCTCGATGCCGTGAAGATCGGGCAGCCTGTGAAGATGATCGTCGAGCGCGACGGCAAGCGCGTGGAACTCATCGTGACGCCCGAGGCGAGGAAATAATCCGTAGCCGCCGACGGAAGGAGGCCGATAACTTGGAGTGCGGCGGGAAGCGTCAGCGCCACGCCGCCTTCGGGAAGCGGGTCGCGGGTGGTTTGTTTCGCGTGGCCGGGTGATGCCCACCGCGTCGCTCCGCACCTGCCAAGGCGGTGTCGCGCTTACGCTTGCCGCCGCAGTCCAAGGGGCCGGTTGCCTTGGGCCGTTCGTGGCCAGGACACCGTTCTGCCTGCGTGCTGATCGCTGGCGTTTGCAAAAGCGCAGTTGACCCGCTTTCCGCGCAGCCCGTAGCATCCGCGCCTCACAACCAAAAAACCTCACACCTTGGACTTAAAAGAAATCAAAGAGCTCATTGCGCTCATGAGGAAGAACGACCTGTCCGTTTTCAAAATGGAGAGCGAAGGATTCAAGATCACCCTGAAGAAGGGGAATGACTTCCAGCCTGTCATCCACCAAGCGGCGCCTGTGGCTGCGCCCATCGCCGCCCCAGTGGCAGCGCCTGCTGCGGCCCCTGCGGCAGATGCGCCGGTCGCGAACGACAAACTGAAGGACATTGCCTCGCCGATGGTCGGCACGTTTTACGCCTCGTCGCTGCCGGATGCGCCACCCTGCGTGAAAATCGGGCAGGACGTGGATGAAAACACCGTCGTCTGCATCATTGAGGCGATGAAAGTGATGAACGAAATCAAGGCGGACGCGCGCGGCACCATCGCCGAGATCGTCGCGGAAAATGGCAAGCCTGTGCAGTTCGGGCAGGCGCTCTTCCGCATCGTGCCAAAGTAGCTGCACTGGTTGAGAGATGAGTGTTGAGAGTTGAGAGGCCAGCCTCTTTTTTCGCGGCACCAGACGACCTCTCAACTCTCATCTCTCAACATGTTCAAAAAAGTCCTCATCGCGAACCGCGGCGAAATCGCCCTGCGGGTCATCCGCGCCTGCAAGGAGCAGGGCATCAAGACGCTCGCCGTTTACTCGGAGGCGGATGTGGATTCGCTGCACGTCCAGCTCGCGGACGAGGCGATCTGCATCGGGCCGGGGCCGAGCAATCTGAGCTACCTGAAGATCGACCGCATCATCAGCGCCGCGGAGGTCGGCGACGCGGATGCGATTCATCCGGGCTACGGATTTCTGAGCGAGAACGCGCACTTCGCGGAGGTGTGCGCGAGCTGCAACATCAAGTTCATCGGGCCGCCGCCCGCGGCGATCCGCGCGATGGGCGACAAGAATACGGCGCGCGCGACGGCGAAGGCTGCGGGCATGCCGGTGACGCCGGGCAGCGAGGGCCTCGTGGAGACGGAGAAGGAGGCGATGGCGATTGCGCGGAAGATCGGCTATCCGGTGATGATCAAGGCGACGGCCGGCGGCGGTGGAAAAGGAATGCGCCCGGCACACAATGACGGTTCGCTCGTGCAGGGGTTCCGCGCCGCGCGCGCCGAGGCGGAGAAGGCGTTTGGCAACGGCGCGGTGTATCTTGAGAAGCTGATCGAGAATCCGCACCACATCGAATTTCAGATCATGGCGGACATGCACGGCGATGTCGTTCACATTGGCGAGCGCGATTGCTCGATGCAGCGGCGGAACCAGAAGATCATCGAGGAGACGCCGTCGCCGATTATGACCGACGCGATCCGCGAACGCATGGGTGCGGACTGCGTGAAGCTCGCGAAGGAAGTCGGCTACGTCGGCGCCGGCACCATCGAGTGTCTCATGGACAACAAGGGGAACTACTTTTTCATGGAGATGAACACGCGGATCCAAGTGGAGCACTGCATCACCGAGGAGGCATACGGCGTGGACCTTGTGAAGGAGCAGATCAAGATCGCCGCGGGCGAACCGCTCTCGCATTTCATTCGTCATGCGAAGCGGAAATATCACGCCATCGAGTGCCGCGTGAATGCGGAGGATCCGTACAACAATTTCCAGCCGTCGCCGGGGAAGATCGATCTTTACTACGCTCCGGGCGGACGCGGTGTGCGGATCGATTCGCACGCCTACGCGGGCTACACCGTGCCGCCGTATTACGACTCGATGATCGCGAAGGTGATCGCGATGGGCACCTCGCGGGATAACGCCATTGCGCGCATGAGACGCGCGCTGAGCGAATACATCATCCGCGGAGTGAAGACGACGATCCCATTCCAGCAGACGATCATGCACGACCCGGATTTCGTGCGCGGGAAATACGACACGAGTTTCGTCGGCAAGATGATCGAGGCGCGCAGCGGGGAGTTCCGGAAGAAGTAGCGTGTGTGATGCGGACACTCCTGCCCGCAGGCGAAGAGGGACAGCGTGTGCGGTTCGAATGCGCGTTGGTTCGGGTAGGGTGGGCGTCCTCGCCCGCCGGATTCCGCGTCTCGCGGAATCCATCCGGGCGTCGAGAGAGATTCGATCACAAGCTGACGCCCGGTGTGCTGCGCGAGACGCGCAGCACGGCGGGCGAGGACGCCCACCCTACCCGAGGCACGCCGTCCCGCGATTGCGATCTTGCTTTACGTTTTGAAGGTACGCATCGCGCAGGATTTGCATCGTGTGGCGGATGGGAATTTGCGCGCCTTGTTTTTCAAGGTGCAGCTTGAGCTGCGTGAGGCAGCCGATGTTTCCGGTCGCGACGATGTCCGCGCGTGATTCGACGATGGTGCGGGCTCTCGCAGCGCCGAGTGATGCGGCGATTTCGGGCTGGTCGAGGTTGTAGGTTCCCGCGCTGCCGCAACAGAGGTGCGGGTCGGGGAGGTTCACGATTTGAGCGCGCGGGATCGCGGCGAGCAGGGTGCGCGGCTCGGCCTGGACGCCTTGCGCATTGAGAAGATGGCACGCGTCGTGCACGGCGAAGCGCCTGGCTTTTCCAGAATCGGGAATCGGCGCGAGGTCGCCGAGGCGCGCGAGGAAGACGGCGGCGTCGAGCACGCGGTGGCGGAATTTTTCCGCGGCCTCCGCCTGCTCCGTGCCGGCAAGGATGAGGTGATATTCGTGCATCCCGCTGCCGCAGCCGGCGGCGTTGGTGAGGATCGCATCCACGTCG
>JANXZI010000729.1 GCA_025355595.1 Spartobacteria bacterium | reverse complement strand
TCAGATCGCGGCGAATCTCGATCAGCTCATCGGCTTCGGCGAACAGATGCTGCGCGACGGCATCATTCCCGATGTCGGCGTGCTGGCGCTCGAAAAGGCCGATGCGCAGAAGCCGAACGAACCGCGCATCCTCGCCGCCCTCGGCGCGGGCTACCGGCTCACTGGCGCATTCGACAAGGCAAAGGCTGCGTTTGCAAAATTCACCGAGCTGCGCCCGGACGATGCGTGGGGATTTTTCAACATCGCGCAGACGTGCAATGCCGCGGGCGACAAGGCCGGCGAACGCGCCGCGCTCGAAACGACGATCGAGCGTGATCCGAACATCCAGGCCGCGCTCGGCATCTACTTCGATCTCCAAGCCGACCACGGCCCGGAAAAGGAGAAGGCGCTCTTGGATTTTGCCGAGAAGCGCGGCGCGTGGATGCCGCTGCTCCTCGCGAGCAGCATCGCACGCCAGCGCGGCGACATCGCGGGGGCCGTGGCGCACGCGGCGAAGGCGCACGAGCGCAACCCGAATTCCGAGGAGGTGCTGCTCCAGTATTCCGCGATGCTCGGCGATGCGAACGATGCCGCGACGCTCGAACTCGTACTCCAGCCCGTCGTCTCCGGCGGACGTTTTTCGAAGCGGCTCGACTGGAACTACGCGCAGTCCCTCCGCCAGACCGGCAAGACGTCGCAGGCCATCGAGATCCTGCGTCGCGCGCAGCTCGGCGAAGCGCCGGAGGACTTCAAGACCGCGGCGGCGACGACCATTGAATTCTGGAGCGGTCTCCGCGCACAGGCGGGCGAGATGATCGAAGTACACCAAGCCGGATCGCTGCTGCGCCCGGTGCTCGTCGCGCTCGAGGGCGGCGAGGAAGGCGGCGTGCTGCTGAATCCGCGCCAGCCGCTGCCCGCCATGCAAAAATTCCCGGTCCGCGCGAAGGAAAATGGCGGCACCGAGGCGCGCGTGCGGCTGCAGCAAGGTCAAGCCGGACTCGGCTCGACGCCCAAGCCGCTCGGCGTGTTCGTGGTGAAAAATATCACTCCCGCCGCGGACGGCCCGACGAACATTGACTGCCGCGTGGAGGCAAATGCCGACGGACGCCTCGTCTTCAGCGCCGGACAGGACGGACGCATGCTGCCCGTCGAGTGGGCGGGCCTCGCGTGACATTCCCGCGCGTGTCCGCCTTCCAAGTTCCGCGTTCCAAGTTCCAAGTTCCGCCCGCCGCAGGCGCGTTGCGCATTGAACCGGCGCTATGACATGGCGCAAGCCGCTACGCGGGGCTGAACTTGGAACTCGGAACTCAGAACTTGGAACTCAGAATTGCCGAGGCTCATTGTGTATTTCCTTCCTCCTCCTCCTCCGCTAGCCTTCCTGCGCGATGCCGCGCCTCACCATTGAAGTCACCATCCCCGCCGACCCGACGCGACAGCGCGTCGTGATCGTCGGCACTGATCCGATGCTCGGCAACTGGCAGGCCGAGCGCGGCCTCGCGCTCGACCGAAGCGACGATGGTAAATTTCGCGGCGCAGCGGATCTGCCGGGCGGCTTGGTGGAGTTCAAAATCACGCGCGGCTCGTGGGACACGGAGGAGACGTTTCTCGATGGCACCGTCGCGCTGAACTACCAGTACCTCGTGCTGCACGACATGGATGTCGCCATCGAGGTGGAGAATTGGAAGGACTGCCCGCAGCTCGAACACGACTGGATTTTTGGCAAGGCGATTGACTGCGAACTCGACGCGACGCAATTCGGCCATCATCGCCGCACGGTCGTGTGGCTGCCGCCGGGGTACATGCGCAGCTACGACTCGCGCCATCCCGTGCTCTACCTGCTCGACGGGCAGGACACGCTCGCCGCGCTGGACACCTGCGGCCACGAGACGCTCACCGCCGACGACTGCGTGCGCCGTCTCGCGCGGCACGGGCTGATTCCCGATGTGATCCTTGTCGCCGTTTTTCACCGCGAGGAATTCGGCCAGCGCGACGAGGAACTTTCGCCGCAGCTCGACGGGCCGAAGATCGCGGACTTCATCGCGAACGATCTGAAGCCTTTCATTGACTGGACATTTTGTCGCGACCGCACGCTGCCCGATCCCGCGAACACCGGCGTGCTCGGCTTCGGCCTCGGCGGCGCGCTCTCGCTCTGGATGGCGATGCGCCACGCCGGGACGTTCGGGCGCTTCGCATGTCTCTCGACATTCTTTGAGGATCTCACCGCCGACGCGCCGGACGCGTGCGAATTGATCCGCCAACTCGAACAATCGCGCATCGCTGCTGGCACGAGAATCTACTTCGACCACGGTACGCTGCTCGGCGATGCGGGCGTCGGACTTTACCAGACGCGCGCCACCGCCGCGCTCGAGCGCCAGGGCCTCGTGCGAGGACGCGACTTCATGGTGAATGTCGCCGAGGGCGCGGAGCACACGCTCACCGCATGGCGCGCGCGCCTCGGAGCACCGCTGACTTTTCTTTTCGGAAAACGCTGAGATCGGGCAGCATCGGGATTCGGAGCGGCGGGGATTTAACCACAGAGGAACACAGAGGTATTCACAGAGAAGCACAAAGCCTCCGTGACTCCGCCGTGCATCCTCTGTGAACCTCCGTGGTTCAAAATGGGAAACTGCCGGAGATCGCATCGCCTTGCCAACGCGCGCG
>JANXZI010000679.1 GCA_025355595.1 Spartobacteria bacterium | reverse complement strand
CCGGCGATCTCGCCCTCGGGGCCGCGCAGCCACACCCAGAATGCGATCCACACCGCCGCGTACGCGAGGAATGCCAGAGCGAAGAGCTTGTAAAAGCGCACGAGCGATCCCGGGCCGATGATGAGCCGGTGCAGCAGCGGCCCGCTGAGGCCGACGAAGATCGCGATGCAGGAAATGTAGAGCTGCGTCTCCGTCCCACGGCGCATCCACAAATCGAGGATTGGCCACGGTGCGAAGCCCGCGACACTCAGCAGGGTGAAGCCCACGATGCCGCGCACGACGGACGCGCCGGCAGTCGGCAGTTGTGCGGGCACGTCTGTGCCGCGCACGCGTGCGGCGCTGCTCTGCGGGTCGAGTTGGAAGAGGGCCATGCGGGAGTTAAAAGGTTGCGCGAGGTGGGAGCCGGATGACGGTGTTTTTTTGCAGGACAAGTCACGATTTTCCGCCGCTGCGGGATCGGCGCGTCGCCCACCACAGCGCCGCGAGTCCCACGCAAATCACCGCGCCGAACCAGCGCACGGGGCCTTTGCCGAAGACGATCGTGCCATTGAAGACCATGAAGAAAAAGAATGCGTGCCACGCAGCCGCGAGCCGTGGAGATCGCCGCGCGAAACCCGATGGCGCGATCCACCACCACAGCACGTCGCCGAGCCACGCAGCGGCAAAAAGGTAGTTCAGGAAAATCCCGCCGCCCCAGCGCACGCCAGTCATTTCGGCGGTCTGGCGTGCCGTTGCGCGATACGCATCGTCGTGGCTCCAACCGTGAAAAAACGTGAAGGCGCACACGACGTGCGCGAGGAAGAATGCACAGCCGACCGACCACGCCCATCGCGCACGTCCGAGCCAGGGCATTCGTCCGCGCGAGAGGAGCAGCATCGCCGCGCCGAGCGCGTAGCCGCAGAGCGCGACCCAGACGGTCAGCCTCGTGAGCAGTTCGCCGCGGTTCATCGGCGGCAGTTCAAACGCAGCGGGGATCAAAACGCGAGCACGGGCGTGCAGGTCGTGATTGCAAACGGCGCAGTTGCCCCTGCGCCGCTTTTGGGCTTTGCACTTTGTCCTCTGAGCTTTTCCCTCTGCCCATGCGCGTCGAGATCATCAATACCGGCACCGAACTCATGCTCGGAGGCACCGTGAACACGCATCTTGCGTTCATCGCGCGCGAGCTCTTCCCGCTCGGACTGCGCGTGCAGCGGCAGGTGACGGTGCCGGACGGCGAGGCGATCCGTGATGCCGTGCGCGACACGTTTGGAAAGGCGGACATCGTGCTCGTGACCGGCGGTCTCGGCCCGACGACGGACGACCTCACGCGCGACATCGTCGCGGAACTGCTCGGGCTGAAGCTGGAGCACGACGAGGAAATTTGGCTCGCGATCCAGGAGCGCTTCCGCCGCCGCGCACTGAAGATGAGCGAGCGCGTGAAGCTTCAGGCGCTGCGCCCGCGCGAGGCCACCGTGCTGTGGAATCCGCACGGCACCGCGCCGGGGCTGCACTTTCCGGCGATTTCAGAAATGGGAACGCCGCACATTTTCCTGCTTCCCGGCCCGCCACGCGAACTGATGCCGATGGTGCGCGAGAAGCTCGTGCCCATCCTCGCAAAGCTGCTGCCGCCCGGCGCGGTGCATGAGTGGCGCAACTTCCGCGTGCTCGGAATCGGCGAGTCGCTCGTGGAGGAAAAAGTCGGCGAGGAACTCATCGCGATGGGCCTCGAAGTCGGCTACTGCGCGCGTCCCGGCGAGGTGGACGTGCGGCTCATCGGCACCGTGCCGGTGCTCGACCGCGCGGAAGCGCTCGTGCGCGAGCGGCTGGGAAAATGGATCTTCACGAGTGACGAACGCGAGCTGCCAAATGTGGTCGTGGAAAAACTGACCGCGCTCGGAAAAACGATCGCCACCGCCGAGAGCTGCACCGGCGGCTTCATCGCAAACCAGCTCACGAATGTCCCCGGCGCGTCGAAAGTTTTCCTCGCTGGCTACGTGACCTACGCCAACTCCGCCAAGACCGCCGCGCTCGGCGTGGATGCCGCGCTCATCGCTGCAAACGGCGCGGTGAGCGAGCCGGTCGCGCGGCAGATGGCCGAGGGCGCGCTGGAAAATACCGGCGCAAATTTTGCGCTCGCAACAACGGGCATCGCAGGGCCCGACGGCGGCACCGCGGAAAAACCGGTCGGCACGGTTTTCGTCGCGCTCGCGGTGCGCGGCGCGGTGACGCTCGTGCAACACCACCGTTTCCCGACGGATCGCGAGACGTTCAAGAGCCTCGTCTCGCAGACCGCGCTCGATCTCCTGCTGCGCCAGCTCGACGGGCGCGACACCGCGCCCGCGGAAACGTTTTCGCCGGGCGACGGCGGCTGCGGCGGGCAGGCGTAAAATCGCCCGGAGGCGTGATTCGAAAGCTCACGAGCATCCGTGGCGTATGTGAAATGCGGATGCGTGGCATTCGGGCAGGGTGGGCGTCCCGCCTGCCGTTCGACGCATCTTGCGTCGAACATCGGACGCCGTGAGATGCGCGATTTGCAAAGAACGCCCTCGTTCTCCGATGTGCCACCCGAGACGCGGGTCACGCCAGGCGGGACGCCCACCCTACCCAATGCACGCCGTCCGGCTTCTCCGCGGTGTGCGCCATTTCCATCCCCCGATTTGGAATCAGCTCCCCGCGTTTGCCGCCGCGAGACGTTCGTCAAGATCCGCCTGCTGGAGCAAAGTGAGCATTTCGCCGAGGTTGCCTTCCATGAAGCGGTCCAGATTGTAGAGCGTGAGTTCGATGCGGTGATCGGTCACGCGGTTCTGCGGAAAATTGTAGGTGCGGATTTTTTCCGAACGATCACCGCTGCCGATCTGGCTCTTGCGGTGCGCCGCATATTTCTCCGCCTCGTCGCGCTGCTTTTTCTCCAGCAGCCGCGAGCGCAGGATCGTCAGCGCCTTTTCCTTGTTCTTCTGCTGCGAACGCCCGTCCTGGCAGCGGACGATCGTGCCGGTCGGGATGTGCATCACCTGCACGGCGGAGTCGGTCGTGTTCACGCCCTGCCCGCCGGGGCCGCCGCTGCGGCAGACTTCGATGCGGAGGTCGTCGGGCTTCAGTTCAAAGTCCACCTCTTCGGCCTCCGGCAGCACGGCGACGGTCGCGACGCTGGTGTGGATGCGCCCCTGCGCCTCCGTCTGTGGCACGCGCTGCACGCGATGCACGCCGCTCTCGAAGCGCAGCTTCCGAAACACATTTTCGCCGGTGACCTTAAAGATGATTTCCTTGTAGCCGCCGAGGTCGCTCGGCGAGGACTCGAGCGGCTCGATCTTCAGCCCGATGACTTCCGCGTAGCGCGAATACATGCGGTGCAAGTCCGCCGCAAAAAGCGCCGCCTCGTCGCCGCCGGTGCCCGCGCGGATTTCCATGATCGCGTCGCGGTCGTCGTTCGGATCCGGCGGCAGCAGGGAAAATTGCACGTCGCGCTGGAGCTTCTCGGCGCGCTTTTCGAGATCGGGCAGGTCCGCACGCGCCATCTCGCCGAGTTCGTCGTCAGCCTTCGCGAGTTCGCGGCTTTCGGTGAGTTCGCGATCCACTTTTTGAAATTCCTCCCACATCGCGAGCGACTCCTTCAGCCGGCTGTGTTCGCGGAGGATTTCCTGCGCCTTCTTCGGGTTGTCGTAGAGGCCGGGTGCCGCCACGGCAGTCTCGACTTCGGCGAAGCGCTCGCGCTTGCGATCCATCAGCGGAGTGAAATCCATGGTGCGTGTGTCGTGGAAAAAAGCGAAACGGTGGAGACGCGCGTGGCGACTCCACCGTTGCGAAAATCAGAATCTGCGGAGCTAGGCCTTGGCGACCTTTTTCCGGCGAAGCTCGGTCGTGCCGAAGCGCCTCGTGAATTTCTCGATGCGTCCTGCGGTGTCCACGAACTTCTGCTCGCCGGTGAAAAACGGGTGGCACGAGGCACAGATGCCGACCTGGAGCGTCTTGCGCGTCGAGCGGGTGTGGATCACGGCCCCGCACGCGCAGGAAATGGTGGTGTCGTTGTAGTCGGGATGGATGTCGGCTTTCATGGCTTTTTGTGGAAAATGGGGCGTGCAAAGTAGCGACCCTTCCGCTTTGTGCAATCGAAAAAGTCCGAACCATGACCGCCCTTGAAAACAGCAACCCGATCCTCGCGGCATGGCACCAGGTACTCGCGCGGCGCGGGGGCGAGCCGGCGATCCTCGCGGCGGATGGCGGCGTCCTGCGGACTTTCGCGGACATCGAGGCGGAGGCGCGCGGGCTCGATTGTGCGTTTGGAAGGATGCGATCAGGTGCGACGGTTGGAGTGCAGTTTGGAAACGATGCGCGCTTTCCCGCGGTGCTGCTCGCGCTATGGCGGCGCGGTCTCGCGCCGGTGCCGCTGGATCGTTCGCTCGGAAAGGACGCGATTTTTACCGCGCTCGAAATGTGCGGTGCGGCGGCGATCGTGCTGCCAAACCTCAGCGAGGGGATCGCGGTCGAGCGACGCAGGGGTGCGGGCGATGTGGATGCGGATTTCCTGAAGCTCACCTCGGGCACGAGCGGCGCACCGCGCGCGATCCTATTTCGCGCCGCGCAGTTGCTCGCAGACTGCGACGCGGTGTGCGACACGATGGGCCTCGGCGCGGACGATATAAATTTTGGAGTCATCCCGTGGTCGCACAGCTACGGCTTCAGCAATCTCGTCACGCCGCTGCTCTGCCGCGGCGTGAGCTTGGTCGCGAGCGAGGAGCGCCTGCCGCGCGCGCTGCTCGACGGGCTCGCGGGATCCGGTGCGACGGTCTTCCCGGGCCTGCCCGTGCTTTTTCAAAAGCTCGCCGAACTCGCCGCCGCGCCGCTGCCGAAGCTGCGGCTGTGCATCAGCGCGGGTGCGCCGCTTTCCGCGGCGACGGCGGAGGTGTTTCGCGCGCGGTTTGGTGTGAAAATCCACAGCTTCTACGGGAGCAGCGAATGCGGCGGGATCGCGTACGATGCCAGCAACGACGTTGTGCCCGAGGGCTGTGTGGGCGAGCCGATGCGCGGCGTGCGGCTCGAACACGACGGAGAAACGGGGCGCGTGGAAGTGCATGGCCCCGCGGTCGGTGAGGGATATTTTCCCGACGCGGATGCCGGCGTGCTCGGCGGCGGTCGCTTCGTGCCGGGCGATCTCGTGCGGCGTACGCCGGATGGCTTCGTGATTGCGGGACGCGTGAGCGATTTCATCAATGTCGCCGGGCGGAAGCTGAATCCGGCGGAGATCGAGACGCGGCTGCGCGAAGTCCCCGGTGTGCGCGAGGCCGTGGTCTTCGGGGTGCCGAGCGCGCTGCGGGGCGAGGAGCCGGTCGCGTGCGTCGTGGGCGAGGTGAGTGCCGTCGCGCTGCGGCAATTCTGTACCGCGAATCTCCCGGCGTGGCAGGCCCCGCGCGATTTCTGGATGGTGGACGCGCTGCCTTTCAACGAACGCGGCAAGCTGAACCGCCGCGCGCTGGCGGACGCGTACCGCGCCCGCGGGTAGCCGCTCCCGCGAGAGCGCGGGCTTCAGCGAGCCGGCGCTTTGACCAGCGCGGCTGCGGGAGAAAATGCCGTTTGACGCCCGCGCGCCTGCGCCCACATGTTCGCCGCTCTCAAAATTTATGGCCAACTACGATCTCATCGTCATCGGAGCAGGACCCGCGGGCTACGTCGCGGCAATCAAGGCGACGCAACTCGGCAAGAAGGTCGCGTGCGTGGAGAAGGAA
Organism: Spartobacteria bacterium; assembly: GCA_025355595.1. Taxonomy (GTDB): domain Bacteria; phylum Verrucomicrobiota; class Verrucomicrobiia; order Chthoniobacterales; family Chthoniobacteraceae; genus SXWH01. The sequence goes on along the minus strand of JANXZI010000679.1, from coordinate 220 downwards.
CGCGGCGGCGGAACGTGCAACAACTGGGGCTGCATCCCGACGAAAGCGTTGCTGAAAAACGCAGAACTTTTTCACACGATGAAGCACCGCGCGGCGGAGTTTGGCTTCAAAATCGCGGGGCTGGAATACGACTGGACCGCAATCATCAAACGCTCGCGGGTCGTGTCGGACAAGGGCGCGGCGGGCGTGGATTATCTGTTTAAGAAAAACAAGATTGACT
>JANXZI010000664.1 GCA_025355595.1 Spartobacteria bacterium | reverse complement strand
GACCAAGCCCAAAAAATCGCGTGCGAGAAAGTATTCGAGGCGCAGCCGCACTACGCGCTCGCCGCATGGAATCGCGCCGACCTCTGCGCCGCACGCCCGCACGTCATGTGGACCGTCCAGAATGATCCGGTGCGAATCTATGAATTCTTGGACGTCGCGGGGATCGAACCGCTTGCTGAAGAAGTCCTGGCGATGATCGAGGCCGACCGGGATTTTTTTCGCAAGCTAGCGGAGGCAAGGGTGCTGGCGGCCACCGATCCCGACCATGCGCTCGCGATCCTCGACGCACTGCCCGCCGAATGGCGCACGCACCCATCGCCGCACCAAATCCGCGGCCTTTGCCTCGAAATGAATGGAGAGCCAGCCGCCGGAATGGAATGTCTGCTGCGGGCGTGCGAGCAGACGAGGACGACTGCGGGCGGCTTTGTAATGCCGCAGTGTTATGCCAACGCCCAAAAAAAACGCACTCCACCTCTGATTATTCAAAGATGGTGCTCACGAGAGGACTCGAACCTCCACGGGTTGCCCCACACGGTCCTGAGCCGTGCGCGTCTGCCAATTCCGCCACATGAGCATTTTTACGGGGCGGGATACTTGGTTCACCCGCCGTGCTTTGCAAGTGCGACTTTCGGAAAAAGCCGCGCCTCTCTCCCGCGAAGGCTACGAGATGCGCATCGGCATGAGCACGTAGAGGAAGGGCGTGTTCACTTTGATCACGCCGGGGCTCATCTCGTCGCTCACTTCGAGGTGGATTTCGTCCTCCGTCAGCGCGCGCAGCGGGTCCATGAGGAAGGTGGGATTGAACGCGACTGAGAAGTCCTTCGTCTTGTAGCTGATCGCCAGCGATTCGTGCGCCTCGCCGATGTCGGGCGTGTTCGCGGCGATCTCCAGATTGTTCTTCGTGAAAATGAGCTTCACGGAATTCGACTTGTCGCTCGAGAGCAGCGAGACGCGGCGCACGGCGTTCAGGAAAAGTTCGCGCTCAATGGTGATCCGCTCGCGCGATTCCGCGGGGATGACCTGCCGGTAGTTCGGGTAGTTGCCCTCGATGAGTTTCGAGACGAGCAGTTTTCCGCCGGCCTCGAACGAGACGTGATTTTCGCCGACCGCCAGCTTCACATCACCCTCCTCGCCGAGGATGCGCTGGAGTTCCGTGATGCACTTCGCAGGAATGACGACATCCACCTCGTTGCTGCGCGGAAATTCCGACTCGATGTCCACGAGCGCGAGCCGGCGTCCGTCCGTTGCGACGAGAGTGAGCTTGTTCTCCTTGAACGAAAAAAGAATGCCGTTCAGCACGTAGCGAGTCTCGTCGGTCGAGATGCCGTAGCTCGTCTTGCGCAGCGCCTCTTTGAGCGCCTTTTGGTGCAGCGTGAAGGCCTTCGCCTTGTCGAGCTTCGGCAGTGCGGGGAACTCATCCTCCGGCAGGCAGTGCATCTTGAAAAAGCTCGGCCCGCAGCTCAGCGATGCCACATTTTTTCCATCCACCTCCACGTTCACTTCGGACGCCGGAAGCTCCTTCACGATGCCGGCGAGACGCCGCGCAGGAATGGTCGTGCCGCCCGGCTTTTCGATCTTCGCCTCGACCGAGCAGCTCATGCCGACATCGAGATCGTTCGTGGTAAAATGGAGCGCGCCATCCTCGGCGCGGATGAGGACGTTCGAGAGGATCGGGAGCGTGGTGCGGGTGCTCACGACGTTCTGCACGGTTTGCAATCCTTCGAGCAATTTGTCTTTGGCGACGCTGAATTTCATGGGTTGGGATAAAATGAACCCGCAGCTTTTGACCGAACATCTTGTGGGAGGCAAATCTTTTTGACCCCACGGATTGTACAAACGCGGAGCGCGGAGCGCGGAACTCGGAGCGCGGAAAAAAACAGCTCGCCGAAAGTGAGGTGGAATGAGGGAAGGCGCTTCCCCTTTCCGCACTCCGAGTTCCGCGCTCCGCGTTTCGTCAGTCCACCGTCACCCCATGCACCCGCAGCGTCGTTCCGGTCTCCAGCCGGTACTTCGCGACCGCCTTGTTGTAATCCGCGATCGCCCGCAACTCCGCCGTCTCCGCATCCGCGAGCTGCTTCTGGAGTTGGAGCACCTCGAAGGTCGTCCCCGTCCCAGCGACCAGCCGCGCTTCGCCTGCGGCGAGACTTTCCCGCGCCAGCCGGCGAGCCTCGCGGTTCGCCACCGTGAGTTGCTGCGTGGTGAAGACCGCGCCCGCGGCATTGTCCACCAGCACGATGATCTGCTGCTCGAGCTGCTGCAGCTTCACGAGCGCCTGCGCGGCGGAAAGTTTCGCCGCATTGTAGCTCCCGCGCGCCTCGCGATTGCCGAGCGGGATGCTGAACGTCGCGCCCAGACTCCACGCACTCCGGTCGCGCGCCGCGATCCGCTGCGCGCTCGTCCCGAAATCATCGTCAATCCCCAGCAAGCTCAGGCTCGCGTGCAGATCCAGCCGCGGAAGCTCCGCGTTCTTCGTCACCCTCACCACGATGTGCCGGTTCTCGATATCAATCTTCGCCTGCTGATAGTCCGGCCGCGATTCCAGCGCATCCCGAATCCCGAGCACGACATTCGGAGCGAGGCTCGCCGAGGGCGGCGGCGCGATGTTCACGCTCGTCCGGATGAGCAGCATCAAATCCGCCGTGATGAGCTGCTTGAGAAAATTTTCCTGATCCTTCACCACGCGCGTCGCCGTGATCAGCGCCGCCTCGCGGGCCGCCACCTCCGCCTGTGCCGTGGTCACATCCAGCGGCGTCTTCACGCCGATCTCCACGCGCTTGATGTTGTCGCGCAGGAGTTGCCGCGCGAGTCCGCGTGAACGCCGCGCCACTTCCAGGTTCTCGTGCGCAAACTGCAGCTCATTGTAAACATTGATGACCTGAGTGATCACGCTCATCACCTGCTGCCGCACGCCCCACTCGGAAATCGTCACATTGTTCCGCGCGATGTGGACATCGGCGAGATTCACCTCCGGCCCCGCCCCCCGCAGCAGCGGCTGCCGCAGGCTGAAGGCCACCTCGCTCGTCCAGTCGTTGGCAAAATTGTTCCCCGTGCCACTCTGCGCCGTGGAGCCGAAACTCACATCGTAGCCGAGCCCCCACACCGTCACGCCATTCACGCCCGTGCTCCACGCATCCGTCTGCGTGATCGAGCGCGCGCCGAAATGCGTGCCCGCATTCGTCTTCGCATCCCGCCTGAAAGTGTCCGCGATCACACTGTCCCCCGTCGAGTACGACAGGCCGAATGCTGGATCAAACTTCCCCTCCGTCGCCAGCTCACGCTGCCGCGAGATCTTCGGGTCGAACTTCTGCGCCGTGATGGAAAAATTCTTCTGCAGCGCCATGCGGATGGCCTTGCCCAGCGTCAGATCGAGCCGCTGGCCTTTCCCGTGATCATCTGGCACCCGCAAAGCCTCTCCCGCCCGCGAAGCGGCGGCGGCGGCGAGGAAAATGAGCAGCGTCTTTCTAAACATCATGAGGTGAACTTAAATCGGGCCGCGTTCTTTGTCGCGACCGCGGCAAAATCCCAAGCGTGAATCCCGTTAGGATTGACGCATCAAAATCACGCTGGCGGTGGGCGGCGACTCTCGGGTGGAGCATGCGACTCGCGCGCTCTTTCCGGCGACTCGCCGGAAACACCTCATGGCGGGCGGCATCGCGCAAATCTCCCAAACTTTTTTTAGACGCAGAGGCGCGGAGGAAAACAAGGAGGATCGCAGAGGGATTTGTATGTCTTCCTCTGCGTGCCTCAACATTTCCTCTCTGCGCTTCTGCGTTTAAAAGGAGCCGTCCGATTTGCGTGCCGCTCACGGCCACACACGCAGCGGTGTCTGCGGCGGGTCGCGTGCTCCACCCGGAAGAATGCGTCAGCCCTGCGAATTCTTCACATCCTTCCGCGTGGCTGTTCACTTGCAGGGCGCAGATGGCACGGCTCACTTCGCCGCCTTCTCACCAGCCGGCTTTGCGGGGGCCTTCGCCTTCGCGTCCCAGTTTTTCATGATGTCCGCCTCATCAAATGCCACCGGCGCGCCGCCCTCGGGGATCTCGATTTTCGCCGTCCACAGGATGCCATTCACCACGAGCCGACGCTGTCCCTCCACCTTCCAGTTCGTGTGCCAGTCCGCGCCCGTGAATGCAAAACTTCGCCCGCCATTTGCGCGCTCGTACGTCCAGCCGAGCACCTCCGCGCGGCCCGCGTGCGCCTTCGCATCGGCGGATGTGCGGGCCTTGTCCGGCACCTGCCCCGCGATCACCGGCACCGCTCCCGGCGCGAAGTGCAGATTGAAGAGCCACCCGTCGCCGGGCGCGGAGAACGGCGTCACACCGCGTGTGACTTCGTGCTTCGGAAACGTGTCAAAGCTCATGTCCCAGTGCCCACGGCAGCCGATGTCCTTTTTGAACACACCGCCGAGCCACGACTGGATTTCATCCGCACGATCCTCCGGCACATCCACCGCCTGATGCAGCATCACGAGGCCAGTGCCCTTGGCGACGAGCGCCTTCATCTTTTCCCAGCGCGCCGCGTCGAGGAACGGCAGCTTCGGCCCGCCATCCGCATAGATCACCACCGCGCGTGCACCATCGAAAATGCGCTCATCCTTCGGCCACCCGTCCGCCGCCATCACCGGCCACACGCCCTTCGTCTGCCGCAGCGCGTCCGCGAGGATCGCGCAGCCCGCGAAATACTCGTGCCCGCCCGGCTTGCTGCTCACGCTCCCCGCGAGGATGACGATTTTCGTGAGCTTCGCATCCGTCGTGTCCGCCTCGACCGG
>JANXZI010000663.1 GCA_025355595.1 Spartobacteria bacterium | reverse complement strand
CACTCATCGCGAGATCCCGCTGTGTGGCAGGAACGGGTGTAACTCGTCAGCCCTCCCATTCACATGACCACGCCCCATCGAATCTTCCGGATGAGTTTCGCCGGCGTCTATCCGTTCTATGTCGCCAAGGCGGAAAGGAAGGGGCGCACGAAGTCGGAGGTGGATGCCGTCATTTGCTGGCTGACCGGCTACAGTCAGCGGCAGTTGGAAGGCCAGTTGAAGAAGCAGACCGACATGGAAACCTTCTTCAAGGAAGCCCCGCAGCCGAATCCTGCCCGGGCTTTGATCCGAGGGGTCGTCTGCTGTGTCCGCGTGGAGGACATCCAGGAGCCGACGATGCGGGAAATCCGCTACCTCGACAAACTGGTGGATGAACTGACCAAGGGGAAGGCGATGGAAAAGATTCTGAGAGCCTGATCATGCGCTTCTCCGCCGCCCCATCCGGGACGGTTTCTTTTGACGCCGGTGACCCGGTGGTTCCGCTTCGGTTCACCACCGGCTAAGTTCCGCGACGCCTCCGGTGTCCGAAAGCTGCGATCTCATTTTCCATCCAGCCGGAAGCTCCGGCGCGGAAATCCTCCCCAACCGCCCGGCACTGGCACAATGACTGCTATTTCATCCGCAACCCAAAGGCCCATACCCGCATGAACTTCCTCGCTGTTGACGACAATCGCCTCCTCAATCGCTTCCTCACGACCTACCTCCGCGGCAAGGGCCACGGATGTTCGTCGCTCTCGGACAGCTCAAAGGTCCTCAGTTGGCTCGACCTGAATCCGTGCGACGCCATCATCCTCGACATCGGCATGCCGAAAATTGATGGCATCTCCCTCACCGGACAAATCCGCGAACGGCTCCCCTTGCTTCCGATCGTGATGTTCACCGGCCTCGGCTACGATGAGGAGGCAATGCAGGCCGCGCGCAAGGCGGGCGCAAATGGCTACGTGAGCAAGGGCCTCGGCCCCTCGGAAATTTATTCGGCGCTCATGCGCGTCCTCAGCCAGACGACCGCGCAGGTGGCGTAGGGGTTGAGTGATTTTGGTCGGGAGTCGAGAGGCGCGCCATCGCCGACTCGCCCCGCAGGCAGCGCGAAGCGCCTCCGACTCTCAACTTTCAACCATCAACTTCCCCAGAAGCGCCTTGAGTTCCCGCGCCTCCCACTGGCCGGGCGCATTTGGCCGGTCGAGGTAGCCGTAGTTCAGGACTGAGCCCGCGCACGCGAGCACGAGCCGCGAGACCTTTCCGAGCTTTCCCATTCCCATCACCGCGAGTGGCCCGCGCTTTTTCTCGGAGACAAAGTCAATCAGCCGCGCCACGGATGCGGCCTCGTCGGCAAGGCACGCCAGCTTGAAAAGATCCGCGCCAACGGCGAAAGCCCGCTGTCGGCGCGCGCGCATCTCCGCCAAGGTCGGTGTCCTGCGAAAGTGGTGATCTGAAATCACGACGCGGATCCCGCGAGCCTTCGCCGCCACGATCACCCCGCGCATCGCCGCGGCTGAGCGGAGTTCCACGTCCAGATAAGTCGCGGCTGGCAGGAATTCGCCGATGAGTTTTTTGCGGCTGGCCGCGGCCAGTTTCCCGATCCCGCCCTCGGCAGGATGCCTCACTGTAAGCAATATCGGCAGCTTCGTTTTCGCGAGCAGCGTGTGCACGTCCGCCAGCTTTCCCGCGAGCGCATCCACGCGAATCTCCAGCATGTCCACCTCCCCTCGCCCGAGCCTTGCCGCCAGCCGTGCCCCGGCTGTCGAATGCACGGTGGCGACGACCAGCGGCCCGGCCAAATCTGATTCTGATAACTTTTTCACTCTGTTCACGGGGTGATTTGATGTAATCTTAGCAACTTCCCCTGCGCCATCACAATGCTCGGCCGCCGCCAGAAACTCAATTTGCAATTCCTCCAGATTGTGGACGCGTTTCTGCTCGTCGCCTCGTTCTGGTTCGCCCACTGGCTCCGTTTCAACGGCCACGAGTTCGGCATCTTCGAGCAGCCCATCCTTCCGTTCGCGGAATTCCAGTGGCTGCTCGTCGTGCTCGCCCCTTTCGGCCCTCTCTGCCTCCACGCGCAGGGCTTCTACGAGCACCCCGAGCGCAAGACCGTCGCCCGGAGCCTCGGCCAGCTTGGCCGCTCGGCCGTCTTCCTCGGCCTCATCATCGCGTTGTGCGCCTATTTTTTCCGGCAAAAGGTGGACAGCCGCGCCGTCATGCCCCTCTTCGCCGCGCTCGCCGCGTCGCTCCTCCTCGCCCGCGAATGGATCACCGTCAGCAGCTACCGACGCGATGTGCGGAGCGGAAAAATCCGCGAGCGCGTCCTGCTGGTCGGCACCGCCGCGGACATCTTCGCATTCCGCAATTCCTTCACGGCCTCCGAAGTCATGGAGACCGAAATCGCCGTGGAGGTGGACGTGAGCGTGTGGAATGTCGCCGAATTCGTGGACATGCTCCACCAGCACACGCCCGAGCGCGTCCTCTTCGTCGGCAACCATGCCGAACTCGGGCGGCTCCAGGAATACATCGGCGCGTGCGAGACCGAGGGTGTCGAATCCTGGCTCAGCGCCGACTTCATGCAGACCGCCATCGCGCGCCCGGACTTCGATCATTTCGGCGGCCGGCCCATGCTCGTCTTCCGCACCGCGCCCAGCGTCTCGTGGGCGCTCTTCATCAAGCACCTGCTCGACCGCGCCATCGCCCTCGCCTTCATCGTCGCGCTCTCGTGGCTCTTCGCGCTCATCGCCCTCGCGATCAAGCTCACCTCGAAAGGGCCCGTCATCTTTCGCCAGGCGCGCGGCGGGAAAAACGGACGTCCGTTTTCCATGTTCAAATTCCGCACCATGCAGACCGACGCCGAGATGCAGCGCGAGGAACTTCAGCGATTCAACGTCATGTCCGGCCCTGTCTTCAAAGTCGAAAACGATCCGCGCGTGACGTCCATCGGGCGCTTCCTCCGCAAGACTTCGCTCGATGAACTTCCGCAGCTTTTCAACGTCCTCATGGGCGACATGAGTCTCGTCGGCCCGCGCCCGCTGCCGATGTACGAAGTCGAGCGCATCGAAGCCACCGCGCACCGCCGCCGCCTCAGCATGAAGCCCGGCATCACCTGCCTCTGGCAGATCAGCGGGAGGAATAACGTCACCAGCTTCGACCGCTGGGTCGCCCTCGACCTCGAATACATCGACAACTGGTCCCCCCTCCTCGACCTCCGCATCCTGCTGAAAACGATCCCCGTCGTGCTCTTCGGCTGGGGCGCGAAGTAAGCCCGCCCAGACCCGCCTCACGGCTTCGGCGCAACCGGCTCGGCTCCGATGATCGGCGGCGTCCCCGGCACAGGGGGCGCAGGAGCCAGAGTTGGCGCAGGCGGCGGCGGTTGCTGCCACAGGAAAAACTTCCCGCGATATTCGCCCAGTTCCTTCAGCAGTGCCTCGCACCGCGTCTGCCACAACAGCAGATCCGGCGGCGCAGTCTCCTTCTCTGCCGAACCCGGGAAGACGATGTAAGTCACCTTCAGATCATTCACCGCCCGCAAACCCCCGTTTGATGCCGGATTGATCTCACGGCAAATCCGCATCGAAGCCTCGCCAATCTTCGTCGAAGGCCCGGCGTCGCCGATGATCGCGGGGTAGCAGACATTGCCCGCCAACACCACACAGTAGTCCCCCATGTGCGGCGTGAACCCGTTCTTCTTCCCGCCAAACATGTGCCCCGGCAGGACAATGAACGGATCCAGCGAGCCGATCAGAAAACTGTGCCCCTTCATGTCCGCGATTTCCGCACGTAGGCGCGCATTCTCCGCCTTCAGCCTCGCTCCATCGCCGGCATTTTTCGAATCCTTGATCTTCGCATCATTGTCCGCGATGTGCTTCTCCCAAATCGGCACGCACGGGTTCGGCACCGGCGTCCGCTTCTTCCAGCGGTACGTCGTCATCGGCTGGTACGTCCGCGAACTCGTGTCAAACGTCGCCAGGCGATCGCCGTCTGCGCCATCCGTGTCCACATCCATGTCCGCCTGGATCAGCAGCGCCCTGCGCTTCGTCGTCGCGTGCGTGAGTTCGAGAATCGTCTCGCAGTCGTAAAAATTGTGACGCGAGAGCAGCACATCGAGACGATCCATATTCGAGCGGATCGAAGTCACCTTTCGCCGGTACAGGTCATCGAAATCCGCCGACACCTTCGCCGCTGCGAGCATCGCCTCGAGTTCCGGCATCACCTTCCCGATTTGGTCGTTCAGCTTCGAAAGCTCCGCGAGACTCCGGTGCGGCTTCGGCACCGTCACCTTCACGCTCACCTCGACCGAATAGCTCGCCGGCGAATTCCGATCCGCCGTCGCCGTCGTGCCCGGCACCGTCTCGAGCTTCGTCTTGAAATGGATCCCGTTGAAAATGCTCCCCACGCTCAGGGTCTTCTGCGGGACATACGGCGTGGGCACCGGCGTCGGCGCGGGCGTCGGAGTCGGCGTCGGCTCAGGCGTGGGCTTCGGAGTCGGCGTCGGCGTCGGCGTGGATGTCGGCGTCACCGCCGGAGTGGGCGTGGAACTCCTCGGCTGCGGCTCCGGCTTCTGATCGCATCCGCTCACGCACAGCGCGAGCGACACACCGCACAGCGCGGCACGGCGGATCAACCCGCCAATCTTTTGCGCTGAAAAATTGCGGCTACTTTTTTCGCGCATTGCGGGCTCCGATTCCGAGGAAAGGACGCAGGATGAAAATCGGCACCAGCGCCGTGAGAAACATCATCACCGCCAGCGGCAGCCCCGGGATCGTCCGCGCGCGCCCACGTTCCAGCCCGCGCAATCCGTCGCGCACGATCTGCTCCACCGGACGTTTCAGGAAATCCGGCGCGGGCAGCGCATCATCTTCCCCAGGCCGCTTCGCCCGCGATCCGAACTCCGTCTCCACCGGCCCCGGACACAGCGCCGACACCAGCACGCCCGTCCCGCGCAGTTCGCCGCGCAGCGCCTCGGTGAAGCTGGTCACGTAAGCCTTGCTCGCCGCATACACCGCCATCTTCGGCATCGGCAGATACCCGGCGATCGAGCTCACGTTCAAAATCGCCCCGCGCCCTGATCGGATGATCCCCGGCAGCAGCGCATGCGTCAGCCGCGTGAGTGCCTTGATGTTCACATCCAGCATCGCCTGCACGCGCTGCCAGTCGCTCCCCTCGAAAAGCCCGTGGTCGCCCAGCCCCGCATTGTTGATCAAAAAATCCACCTTCACCCCGCTCTTCGCCACAGCCTCGAGCACCCGCTCCACCGCCGCCGCATCGCCGAGATCCGCCGCGTGGCACTGGATCTCCACCCCGCTCCGTTCGAGTTCCGCCTTCAGCGCCTCCAGCCGATCCGCGCGCCGCGCGACGAGGATCAGCGCCCGCGCGTGCGGCGCGAGCTGCCGCGCCATCTCCGCGCCGAGGCCCGACGAGGCGCCCGTGATCAATGCAGTGCAGCCGTGGAGTGAAGTCATGTGCGCGCGTCTTATTCCGTTTCGAGCATGGCGTGTCGAGTGACGAGTGCGCTCCCGTCGGCGCGGGCGGAAGCCCGCGCAACATCGCGAACATTCATCATTCAAAATTCAAAACTCGGAATTCATGCTGCCCCCATGACCATCCTGAACATTGCCACGCAGTCGCCCTTCACCACGAAGGACGGCTCCACGATCCGCAGCATCCTCGACCGCACGAATGCGCCCGTGAAAAACCAGTCGCTCGCCGAAGCCACCGTGCCCGCCGGTTGCGCCACACAGCGCCACTACCACCGGCTCAGCGAGGAATTCTATTTCATCCTCGAAGGCCGCGGCACCATGGAAATTGACGGTCAAGCACGCGAGGTCGCACCCGGCGACGCAATCATGATTCCGCCCGGCGCATGGCACACCATCACCGCGCACGCGACGCTCCGCTTCCTCTGCTCCTGCGCGCCGCCGTACCGCCACGACGACACCCATTTCGAGTGAGCGCGGAGCACGAACCTTCGTAGCCGCCGACCGCAGGAGGCGGGCTGACTTTGGGGGGATGACGGATAACGAAGCCACAGCCCTTCGGTGATCGCCAGAATTCAGCTTCGTCATTCGTCATTCGTCATTTGCCACGCACGCCGACTTTCTCCACCCTCCGTCGCCCTATGTCTGAACAAGTCCGCGTCCGCTTTGCACCATCGCCCACTGGCTACCTCCACGTCGGCGGGGCGCGCACGGCGCTTTTTAACTGGCTCTTCGCACGCCACACCGGCGGAAAATTCATCCTCCGCATCGAGGACACCGACGCTGCGCGCAACACAGATGCCGCGATGCAGGCCATCTACGACGGCCTGCGCTGGCTCGGCCTCGATTGGGACGAAGGCCCGCTCGTCGGCGGCGACCACGGGCCGTATCTCCAAAGCGAGCGCGGCGCGATCTACGAGCGGTATGCGGAGAAGCTCCGCGCCTCGGGCCACGTCTATGCAGATGAAAATGGCGCACTGCGTTTCCGTCTGCCACGCAAGCTGGTGGTGATGGAGGATCTCGTGTGCGGACGGATCGAGGTGGACCGCAGGAAGTCGCAAAACCGCGACGGCTCACCCGAAGCCGACATGACCATCCGCCGCGCGATTACGGATGCGAACGACGCATCAGGCGGATGGATTTTCCATTTCGTGAACGTGGTGGACGACATCGAGATGAAAATCACGCACGTCATCCGCGGCGAGGATCACCTCTCGAACACACCGAAGCACCTCGAACTTTTCGAGGCACTCGGCGCGACACCGCCGCGCTACGCGCACATCCCGCTCATCCTGAACAAGGACGGCACCAAGATGAGCAAGCGAGATCAGGGCGCATCCGTGGACGGCTACATCGCGGGCGGCTACGTCCCCGAGGCCGTGCGGAATTTCCTCTGCCTCCTCGGCTGGTCGCCGAAAGACGACCGCGAAATCATGCCCATCGCGGAGGTCATCGAGCGCTTCGACCCCGCGCAGATCAACCGCAAGGCCGCGCAGTTCGACCTCGAAAAATGCGACTGGCTGAACCAGCAGCACATCTTGCAGATGCCGCTCGAAACGCTCGCCGGAAAAGTCGAGCCATGGCTGACCAAGGCAGCCGTCAATTTCGGCACGCCAGCCGCGATGCTCCCCGTGCTCGCCCTCGTGCGCGAGCGCCTGAAGAAGCTCAGCGACGCTCCCGCGTGGATGGACTATTTCTTCACCGAGGATTTCCCATTCGATCCCGAGGCCGTTGCGAAAGTCCTCGGCAAACCCGGCGCACTCGATCACCTGCGCGCGCTCACCGCAGCATACGCGGGCGTGACCGATTGGAACGCCACCACTCTCGAAACATCGCTGAAATCCGCTGCGACGATCGCAGGCGTAAAGGTTGGCGAGTTCGTGCATCCCGCACGCCTCGCCGCCACTGGCCGCAGCGTCGGCGCAAGCCTCTATCACACGCTCGAAGTCCTCGGCCGCGACCGCACGCTCGCACGCTTCGACCGCGCGCTGGCGAAACTCGGCGCTGACAAAATCTGAGACCCGGATGACGCGGATTTTTCAACCACGGATGACACGGATGGCACGGATGTTTTCCTTTGGACGCAATGTGTCCGCAGGGATGCACCTCTTCCATCCGTGTCATCCGTGCTCAATCATCCGCGGCAATCTGCGGGCCGGATCGGCGTTCATCGCCTGCCAGCCGTGAGGGAAGTCTATACGATCAAGGATCTGCGCGACTGGCGCACGGCGACGGCCGACTGCGACCCGCCGCTGCGCCTCGCGGTCATCGGCGATCCCGTCGCGCATTCCGCCTCGCCACCGATGCACAATGCCGCGCTCGTCGCACTCGGCATCCCCGCGCGCTACACGCGGCTGCACATCAAGCCGGACGAACTCACCGAGGCGCTCGGCCTGCTGCACGGCGCAGGCTTCATCGGCATCAACTGCACCATCCCGCACAAGGCTGGCGTCCTCAATGCCGTGGACATTGCCGACGACGGCGCAAAGCGCGCGGGCGGCGTGAACACCGTCGTCGTACGCCCGGATGGAAAGCTCCACGGCTTCAGCACCGATGGCCCCGGCTTTTCGCGCGCCGTGCGCGAGAGCTTCGACACCGAGCTGCGCGATCTCCGCGTGCTCGTCCTCGGAGCAGGCGGCGGCGCGGGCCGCGCCATCGCGATGCAGTGCGCCGAGGAGCAATGCCCCGCCCTCACCCTCCTCAACCGCAGCCTCGACAAACTCGAACCGCTGCTCGACGACATAGCGAAGATCTATCCGTTCGACCGCGTCTCCTCCGGCGACCTCTCCGATCTCTTCCTTAAAATCGGCCTCGCCAACAGCGACCTCATCGTGAACTGCACCGCCCTCGGAATGAATCCCGGTGAACGCTCGCCCGTTCCCGCCAAATATCTCACCGCATCTCATCTCATCTACGACACCGTGTACGTCGGCCACCGCACCCCGCTGCTCACCGCCGGCGACAGCGTCGGAGCACGCGGCGCAAACGGCCTCTCCATGCTGCTGCACCAGGGCGTGCTGAGCTTCAGACACTGGTTCCAGCGCGAGCCCGACATCGAGGTGATGCGCGCCGCACTGCTCACACGCGCGAGGGCGCGCGAGCAGAAATGAGCCATGAACAGGAAGCAGGGCATCACCATCCTTTGCGCGGGCATTGTGCTGAATCTGATCAAGATGGCCCCCCCCGTCTGGCACGACGGCGAGGAAGGCGAACCGTTTCTCGGAGTTTTCAATAACAGCTCCCTGATGCTGCTGCTAGCCGGCACGGCCATTCTCTTCGTGATTTGATGATGGCATTCCGGACGAAGAATCCGAAGGGGAAGCGGCGCTGAGGGCGAATTGCGACGCCGGAGGCGTCACGGAAATTAGCCGGCGGTCGAGCGAGCCTGGCGAGCGAACACCACCGGATCACCGGCATCACGATCATGCGCCCCGGAGGGTGCGCCGGAAATCCTCCGGCAGCTTCCGGCACCCCATCCGGGGTGCGTTCGATTTGCTAATGCGATCCGGTGGTGTTCGCTCCTTCGTCGCTCGACCACCGGCTAATTTCCGCCATCCCTCCGGGATTCCAGAACCCTCCGGGACAGAGGCAACTGCCACCGCACACGAAATTCCCAGTCTCTAAATGGCTCTATTTCCCCGCGGGCTTCGGCGCTTCGGCGGCCGGTTTCTCCGGCACGGCTTTTTTCCCGAGCTTTTCAAGCTGCTTCTCCATCTCCTCCGTCTTCTTCTGCAACTCCTGCATCTTCGTCCACACGTCCTTGAATTCCTGCGGCTTCGCCTGCTCGGCCTCGATGGCCTGGATGGATTTCTCGGCGGCGACGCGCACGGGATCGTGGTACGGCTTCCGCACGCCGACCAGCGGCTGCAGCAGCGCGAGCGCCTTGGGATTGCGCAGCGTGCCGAGCGATTTCACGGCGGCAGCGCGGAGTTTTTCGTCGTCGCCCCCGAGGTGCTTTGCGAGGAGCGCGAGCACGTCGTCGCGATTCGGATGCCGCGCATCGCGCGCGAGGAATGCGAACGCCTCAAACGCCTCCGCCTTTTCGCGAGCATCGAGTTCCGATGCGATGCCGGGGAATTCCCGAAGGAGCAGCGGCACCGCGCCGCCATCATCCTGCGCCCGCAGCGCGCCGATGGCCGCGGCGGCGATCCCATTGTGATAGCTCTTCGTCGCGACAAATTTTCGCAACGCCTCGGACACGTCCTTATCCCCTGCCCTTGCGCCCCAAGTATGGATAATTGCCGAGAGCACGCCCGGATTTTTTTCCCGCTGCGACTGCTGCCACAGAGCCTGCCACGCCTCGGGATGATGGAACGCCGTGAGCGCCTCGACCACATCGCGACGCACCCGCGCGTCGGGCTGATTCAGGCTGTGCGCGAGCGCCGTGCGCGCCTCGCTCGTGTTCACTTTTTTTAGCGCCTTCGCGGCCTCGCTGCGCACGCCGTGGAATGCGTCGGCGTTCAGCACGGCCTTGAGCTGCTCGACGCTCGCCGTGTCCTTCTTGTTGCCGAGCGATTGCACCGCGAGCATCCGACCGATCAGGTCGGCCGTGAGCTGGCGCTTCAGCATTTCCGGCGGCGGCTGGAATTCGATCTTCGCGAGCAGCGTGTAGTCCGGGTCCACGCGCACGAGTTCCGGCGCGGAGGGCAGCGGGAAAAAGAAATCCTCCTCGGCCTTGCCGGCGCTCACTTTGAAATCGAGCGGCTGCTCCTGCCCCTTCACGAAGAACCGCACGGGCACGTCGAGCTGAAACAGCATCACCTCGCTGCTCAGCTTTTGCACCTGCTTCACGTTCAGCTTCGCCTGCTTCGTCGCCGCGTCCCACGCGTATTCCACCTTCAGCTCCGGAACACCGCCGTGGTGGAGCCACTGGTCAAAAAATTGATCGAACGAGAGACCCGACTGCTCCTCCAGCACCGCCTGCAAATCATCCGTCGTCACGATCCCGTTGCGATGGCGTTCGAGATACGCGTGGATGCTCTTGCGATAAAGCTCCGGCCCGAGCCGGCTGCGGATCATGTGCAGCACCCACGCGCCTTTCGGATAGACCCGGTAGCCGAACTGCTCGGACGGATCGCGGTAGTCGCGCCACACGATCGGCTTCGTATCCGGCGCAGTGAGCACGCCCTGCGCGTCATTCCACAGCGTGAAGAGCATCGCATCGCGGCCGTCGCGTTTCTCTTCGTAGAGCGCGGTGTAGTAGGTGGCGAAGCCCTCGTTCAGCCAGAGGTGCGACCAGTCGCGGCACGTCACCAGATCCCCGAACCACTGGTGCGCCGTCTCGTGTGCGTCGAGCCAGTGCAGCGAGCGGAGTTGCTCGGTGTCACTTTGGAAAAGCAGACGCGCCGCTTGGAAGGTGCAGCTCGTATTCTCCATTCCGCCCGCCGTGAAATCGAGGCAGTACACTTGGTAATATTTGGCCCACGCAAAAGGCACGCCCGTCTCCCGCTGGTAAAACTCGATGATCTTCGCCGTGTCGCGGAACGCATTCTCCGCCTGCTCCTTTTCCGACGGGGGCACGAGCACCGCCAGCGGCAGCGCACCCACCTTGCCCTCGATCTTGTGAAAGTAACCCGCGGCCATCGCCACGAGGTAATTCACGTGCGGCTTGTCCTGCTTCCAGTGCCAGGCGGTCAGCTCGCCCGCTTTTTCTTTTCCGATCAGCGATCCATTCGACACCACCTCCATGCCCTCCGGCACATGGCAGATCACCTCGCTCGTGAAACGCATGTTGGGATAATCGTAACTTGGAAACCAGAAGTGATGCTGCTCCGCCTCGCCCTGACTCCACACCTGCGTGTCGCCCGCCTTGTAGCCCATCTCCGGCGTGCGGAAATGCAGCCCCACCGTCGGCTGCGCGTGATACGTGATGCTCACGCTCGCCTCCGCATCCGCCGTGATCGGTTCCTTGAAAATGAGGATCAGCTTTTCATCCGTCAGTTCGTGCTCCGCGAGCGCCGCGCCCAGCGCCGTGATGCCGTCAATCGTCAACCCCACCGCATCGAGTTCCAGCCGCGCGAGCGGTTTTGCGATCGGCTTGAAGGTCAGCGTCGCCGTCCCGCTCACGGTGCGTTTGGCAAAGTCGGGCGTCACATCGAGCTTCAGGTGCAGGATGTCCACAAAGCGGTCGCGCGCATACTTGCGCCCCGGCTTGTCCGTGAGCGGCATCGGCAGCAGAGAGCTGTCGCGGCGGCACACCGCGTCGGATTCCGCGGCGAGGCTGAGAGACTGAACGCAACACGCGAGCACGAAGACGCGGCACAGGAACATTCGGATGATCATGCCGCATCTAGTTGTCCCGCGTGGCCGCTGTCCATCGCTTCTTTTTTCCGCGCAAGGCGGCGGAAAAAAGAACGCGCGGCTGGAGAATTTTGCGAAAAGCCATGGCCTCGTTCGGCGGGAACGGTCTTTGGAGTGCGGCGGGAAGCGACAGCGCCACGCCACTTTGGCAGGAGCGGCGCGGCGCGGCCGGGATTTTCAGGGCGACGGTGCTCAAGACCGCCGCGCACCTCCGGTGCATTCCAAAGCGGTGTCGCGCTGCGCTGCCACCGCACTCCAAAAGCAAGG
>JANXZI010000658.1 GCA_025355595.1 Spartobacteria bacterium | reverse complement strand
CCGGGCAGATGTCAATTTCCGGGGACGGACGCGGCGGCCGGCAGACGCATGTGACCGTGGAGGAATACAAGCGCCCGAAATTTTCCGTCGCGCTCGAAGCGCCGAAGGAAGCGGCGAAGCTCGGCGAGAAAGTGAGCGTCGCGGGCAAGGCGACGGCTTACACGGGTGCGACGATCGGCGGTGCGAAAGTGAGCTGGCGCGTCGTGCGCAATGTGCGGCTGCCACTGTGGTGGGGCAGTGCCTTTTGGTGGCGGAGGCCGATCGAGCATGCGGCGCAGGAAATCGCGCACGGCACGACGAACACGAAGGACGACGGCGGCTTTGCCGTGGAGTTTGTCGCGAAGCTGGACAGCGCGGTGTCGGAAAAGGACGAGCCGATTTTTTCGTTCAGCGTCTTCGCGGATGTGACGGATACGACGGGCGAGACGCGCTCGGCGCAGCGCCTCGTGAATGTCGGCTACACGGCGCTGCAGGCGTCGCTTGATGCGGACGAATGGCAGGTCGCGAAGAAGCCGGTGGAGCTGCGGGTGCTCACGCAATCACTCGACGGTGAGCCTCGCGCGGCGGAGGGCGTGATCAAAATCCACAAGCTCCGGCAGCCCGCGCAGGTCGTGCGCGCGAAGCTCGGTGACGAGGAAAATCCAGGGCCGCGCGCATCGTTCGCCGCGGACAAGGCGCCGAAGCCCGATCCCGCAAAACCGGAGTCGTGGGAACTCGGCGAAGTCGCCGTCGAGCGCGCGTTCAAGACCGGCGGCGATGGCAAGGCGGCGCTCAATTTTCAACTCGGAGCGGGGCCGTATCGCGCGATGCTGGAGACGAAGGATCAGTTCGGGAAGAAGGTCAGCGCTCAATTGCAGTTCAACGTGCTGAACCTCGACGGCAAGCCGCTCGCAGTGCGGATTCCAAATCTCGTCGCCGCGCCGAAGTGGGAGGCGGAGCCGGGCGAGGAGTTCACGGCGCTGTGGGGCACGGGCTACGATTCGGCGCGCGCGTTCATCGAGATCGAGCACCGCGGAAAGATGATGCAGGCGTTCTGGACGACCGCGGGGCAGGGCCAGCAGGAGGTGCGGCAGGCCGTGACCGAGGCGATGCGCGGCGGCTTCACGCTGCATGTCACGATGGTGCGCGAGAACCGCGCGTATCTCACTTCGCACGAAATCGTCGTGCCGTGGAGCAACAAGGAGCTGAAGGTGAAATGGGAGCATTTCACCTCGAAGCTCGAACCCGCAGCGAAGGAGACGTGGACCGCGATCATCACCGGCCCGGATGCGAAGAAGACCGTCGCGGAAATGGTCGCCACGCTCTACGATCAGTCGCTCGATGCGTATCTCCCGCACGCATGGCAGCGGGCGTTCAACGTGTTTCGGCGGGACGACTCGAGGATGGAAATGAAATTTGAGAACGGGGTGAAGGGATTCGAGGGACTGACTGGAAATTGGGATGTGGATTTCGCCGCGCCAGTGATCAAATACCGGCGGTTTCCCGACGAGAGTGCTGGGAGCGACATGATGCCGCGGCCTTGGAAGATGCCGGGAAACTTCAACGTGTTCACCGGAGGCGGCACATCAGGAAATGGACGTGCGTTCGGTCTGGGGAGTTACCAGTTGGGTGCAAGGTTGGCTGACGCCCCGGTGACGGCCGGCAACCGCTCGGGCGGGACTGCGATCAGCGCAAACGCCATTGACGCGCTGCTCGCTGGAACCGGTGCCAATGGGTTGCTGGCTCCCGGCATCGCTTCGCTCATGGGCGCTGGAACAGATCCGACGTTTCAATTGGTTCAGCGAGGGCTGGCGCAGAAGCGACCCTTGCCTGCGGCACCGGATCTTAGCAAAGTCTCCGCGCGGAAAAATCTGAATGAGACGGCGTTCTTTTTCCCGCATTTGCTGGCGCGGGAGGATGGCTCGGTGGCGATGGAGTTCACGATGCCGGAGGCGCTGACGACTTGGAAATTCATGGGCTTCGCGCATGACCGCGACTTGCGCGCGGGGTTCATCGAGGACAAGGCGATCGCGGCGAAGGACATCATGGTGCAGCCGAATGCGCCGCGCTTTTTGCGCGAGGGCGATGCGCTGGAGTTCACCGTGAAGGTGTCGAACCAGTCGGCGACGCGGCAGCAGGGATCGGTGCGGCTCGCGCTCGCGGATGCGCGCACGGGGAAGGCGGTGGATGCGCAGTTTGAAAATGCGCAGACGGATCTGAGCTTCGACATCGCGGCGAGCGAATCGAAGAGCTTCTCGTGGAAGCTGAAGGTGCCCGATGGC
>JANXZI010000638.1 GCA_025355595.1 Spartobacteria bacterium | reverse complement strand
GGGGGGGGCCCCCCCCCCCCACGACCGAGTTGAGCGCGGAGGGGCTCTCATGGGAGCCGTTTAGCCTTGCAAAGATCCGCGGCGCGCTTGAAGCGAAGCGCCCGGTCTTCGTGGATTTCACGGCGACGTGGTGCCTGAACTGCAAGGTCTTCGAGGCCACCGTTATCAACACCGCGCCCGTCATCGCCGCGATGAAGGCGAAAGGCGTCGTGACGGTGAGGGCCGATTACACGCGCCAGCCGCCGGACATCGCCACAGCGCTGAAAAAATTGGGCCGCGCAGGCGTGCCCGTGTACGTGCTTTTCCGAAAACGCGGTGACGCATGGGTCGCTGACGGGCTCACACAGTCCGGCCTCCTCGAACAGCTCAACAAACTCTAGCGCACGACCAACGTTCGCAGTGCCAGGACGAGCGGGCGAAGGCCGACTGGCTTTTCAAGCAGCACATCCGCGCGGCGCAATTTCTCCGCGTTCTTTGCTGTCGCCGTGGTCACTTGCTTGCGGGAAGTCTGGCTGGCTAGAATGTCCGTCTTGCGAGTCCTCCTTTTCCGAATTTTTCCCGCGCACCTGTTTTCCGTTTTTCGCGTGGCGTGGTTCGCAGCGACTTTTCTATTTGGCAGCAGCGTTGGTTTCGCCGCGCCGGGGGTCGTGGTGAATGAGATTCACTACCGACCGAAGGACAAAACTTCCCCGGTGGAATTCATCGAGCTTTTCAATCCGACTTCCGTCGCGGTGCCGCTGGCGGGATGGAAAATCGAGGACGGCGTGCGCTTCACGTTTCCCGCGGACGCACAGATCGCGGCGGGCGGATACGTGGTGGTGGCGCATGATCCGGAGCGCTTCAAAGGAGAGTTCCATTGCGACGCACTCGGGCCTTGGAAGGGCAAGCTGAAGCACAGCGGCGAGACCGTGACGCTGAAGGACGCGAAGGGCGCGGTGGTGGATTCGGTGAAATACGGCGTGGGCTTTCCATGGCCGGTGGCGGCGGATGGCCTGGGCTCGTCGCTGGAACTCATCCATCCCGCGATGGATCACCATGCGGGCAGTTCATGGCGTGCGTCGGGCCAGACGAAGCCAGGGCCGCCGACGCCGGGCGTGCGGAATTCCGTCGCGGCGCAGGTGCCGCCGCCAAGCATCAGCGCGATCGGCCACGTCCCCATCCAGCCGCGCGGTGGAGAGGCGGTGCGGGTCGGTGCGCGCATTACCGCGCCGGGTGGAGTGAAGTCAGCGACGCTGCTTTATCAGATCGTCGAGCCGGGGAAATATGTGCGCAGGACGGATGCGAATTTTGAAAAAGACTGGACCGCTGTGCCGATGCACGACGACGGCAAGGATGGCGACGCCCGCGCGGGCGATGGCGTCTTCACGGCCACGCTGCCGGGCGCATTGCAGCAGCATCGGCGGCTCTTCCGCTATCGCATCTCCGCCGAGGACGCGAAGGGCCAGATCGTGCGCGTGCCGTACGCCGACGACGGCTGCCCGAATTTCGCCTATTTTTGCCACACCGCCGCGCCGGCGTGGACGGGATTTCCCGGCGAGCCGGGGAAGGGGACGCCATGGAATTTTCCGAGCGCACTCTTTAGCACGCTGCCCGCGGTGACGCTGCTCGCGGTGAAGGATGACGTGGAGCACAGCCAGTGGGACGGCGGTTGGAACAAGCGCAAACTCTCCGGCACGATCATCGCAGACGGCAAAGTGTATGACCATGTGACGTGGCACAATCGCGGGCAGGGCAGCACCTACGTGAGCGGCAAAAACAAGTGGGGTTTCAAATTCAACCGCACGCACTTTTTTGCGCCCGCGGAATTTGCCGGCCACCCGCTCACGCGTGGCATGGACAGCCTCTCGATGAATGCCTGCGCGAGTCCGTGGGTGCAGACGAACCGCGGCATGGCGGGGCTCGACGAGGCTGTGAGCTTTCGCGCGTACGAACTCGCGGGCGTGCCGTCGTCGCGCTGCCGACATGTGCAGTTCCGCGTGATTGATGCCGTCGAGGCGCAGACGCAAAACCAATATGTCGGCGACCTCTGGGGCCTCTACCTCCTCGTCGAGGATCCCGACGGCGGCTTCCTCGACGAGCGCGAGTTGCCCGACGGCAACATCTACCGCATGGCCGGCGGCGGCGACAAAAAGCACCAGGCTGCGGACATGCCGAAGAACAACGGCGATGTGGACGCCTTCATGAACAAAGTCCGCAGCAATCCCAACGAGCAGTGGTGGCGCGCGAATGTGGACCTGGCCGCATTCTACGGCTTCCACGCCATCTCGCGGCTCACTGGAAATGTGGACCTTCGCGAGAACGAGAATCATTACCTCTACCACCGACCCGACGGCAAATGGGTCATCATCCCGTGGGACCTCGACATGATGTTCATCCCGAAGAGTCACCAGAGCGGCCGCACCGATCTGGATCGCATCCTCGACATCCCACCGCTGCGCGCCGAGTACCGCAACCGCTGCCGCGAGATCCTCGATCTGCTCTGCGACGACGCGAGCCCGCGCGGCGGACAGTTTGCGCAGATGGTGGATGAATTCGCCACGCTCCTGCATCCGCCCGGCCACGCGCTCGGCTGGCCGGAACTGGATCAGTGCCTCTGGAATTTCCATCCGCGCACGAACGACAAGGGCGCCTTCTACCGCAACCCCGTGCGCGGCGGCCCCGATGGAAATTGGGAACGAAAACTCGCCACGCCCGACTTCGCGGGCTTCGTGAAATTCATCACGGACTTCGCCACCGCCGCGCGTCCTGCCGACCATCCGTGGAAGCACGACGACGGCGACCCGCGCGGCTACGGCCATGGCTGGCTCGTTGCCGACGCGTCCGATCCGGAAATCCCCGAGCGCCCGCGCATCACGTACGCGGGACGCGCAGGCTTTCCCGCGAGCGCGTTGACTTTCACCGCCACGCCATTCGTCTCGAAGAAAAAGGATGCGCAGTTTGCCGCGATGCAGTGGCGGCTCGGCGAGATTTCCGCCCCCGGCATCCCCGGCTGGCAGCCGGGAAAGCCGTGCCGCTACGAAATCGAGAGCGCGTGGACTTCGCCCGAGATTACCACTTTCAACGCAAGCATGCAGATGCCGAAAAATGTCGCGCGTCACGGTGCCACATATCGCGCCCGAGTCCGCATGAAGGACACGACAGGCCGCTGGAGCCGCTGGAGCGAGCCGGTGCAGTTCACGACTCCGGCGCGGTGAATCATTCTTCGGGCGTCAGCGAGACCTTCTGGTGATATCATCGTTTGGAAATAAGATGACCGATGCGCGGCGACGCAGGACGGCGTGCCTCGGGTAGCGTGGGCGTCCCGTGCGAATCGGAGACTGGTCGAGCAGCGTGAATTTCGCCTCCGCATTTCCCGCGACGACGTGCTGGTTCGTGATGACGAATTTTTTCCCGCCGATGTCGCACACGAAGCCGCTGCCCGCGCCGGCCCTGCCCTCGACGAAGACGAGGCTGTTGCTGTGCTCCTGCGTGAGTTGCGGCGTGTTCCGGGTTCCGACCAGCCGCGCCAAACACGCCATTTCACGACGCCGGCGACGAGGGCGATCGCGCGGGTGATGCGGAGCAGGATTTTCATCGGGCGAGCCGGCTATGCCGCGAGAGGGGAAAAGGACAGGTGCAGCCGTTGGCCGGAAGATTGATGCCCGAGGCAAACATCCGCGCTGGCATTTTGCTCCGCGCTACGCGGTGCGGACGCCGACGGTGAGGAGCACGTTCGCCCACAGCGCCTGGTCTGCGGTCTGAATCGTGAGGACGTGGTCCGGCGACGCGACGGCCTTGTAAAAGTCCCACTTGGAAATCGGCTCGATGGTCAGCTTGGCGCCATCCGCGCCGCTGCTTGCACCGGTTTCGGCGGCGATGGCACGCAGCTCTTTCCAAACGGGTGGCTCACCGAATTTCGCATACGGATCATCGGCGGGGATGCCCATCGTATTGATGGCGTCAAAGGGCAGCACGCTCATCAGTGCGCGGAGGACTTGAGCGACGGTGGGCACGCCGGGGATGAGCTGGAGGCAAACCTGCTGGGCATTCGGCCCCTTCGCGGTGGAAGCGGGATAGTTGCCGTCGGCGATGAGGATTTTTGCGTGGTGCCCGCAGCGCGCGGCGATGGCGAGGATGTCGGGGTGGAGGAGCGGGGTCTTGAGCATGGTGCGTTTGAAAAGTTACGAGTTTCGAGTTCCAAGTCCGAGTTCCAAGTTTCGAGTTTCAAGTTCTGCCCCGCGCAGCGGCGGCAGACATGTCGAGGCGCACATCAAAATTCGGAACGCGCCTGCGGCGGGCTGAACTCGTAACTCGGAACTTGGAACGCAGAGATTCGAGTGCGGCATCGGGTTCTCAAATGGCCACTTTGCGGAAGCTCGCGATGGTCTGCTGCGCCGCGGTGTCGGCATCGGGTAGCGGGAGGATTTCTGCGGAGAGGTAGCCTTTGTAGCCGATGGCGCGCAGCGCGGCGACGAGGGGGCCGATCTCCGTGTGGCCCATGCCGATGGCGCGGCGGTTTGAGTCGGCGAAATGGACGTGCCCCACGAGCGGGCCGCATGAGCGGAGCGCGGTCGCGGGGTCGGCTTCCTCGATGTTCATGTGGAAAAGATCGCAGAGCAGGCGGACGTTTTGCGTCTTCAGGAGGTAAAGCCAGTCGGCGGCGTCCTGCTGGCGGTTGAATAGATTCGTCTCGTAGCGGTTCAGCGGCTCGTAAAGGAACACGGTGCCGTGCCGCTTGGCGTGCTCGCCGAGATCGTCGAGCGCCTCGCCGAGCCACTCGAGCGCCTGCTGGCGCGTCACGTCGCCCTCGCTGCGCCCCTGCATGGAGCCGAGGATCGCCGGTGCGCCGAAGCCGCCTGCGAAGTCCACGACTTCGCGGATAAATTCGCGCGCCTGCTTGCGGATGGCAGCGTCGGGATGCGTGAGCGTCCACTTGTGGACGAGCCATCCGCCGCCGGTGCCGATGGCGGCGACCTTCAGCGAGTGGTGATCGAGCAGCCCTTGGAGTTCCGCGATGTCGAGCGCGTGCGCGGCGGTCGGGAAGATTTCCACGGCATCGAAGCCGAGGGCCGCGGCGCGTGCGCAGCCGTCGGCGAGCCCGTCCCAATAGACAAATGGCCCGCCCTTTGCCTGCGGGACGAGAGAGATGGTGATGGCGGATTTCATGGGATGAGCGCGCACGATGAGACAGTTCCCATCCACTTGGCGAGCATCCCCTCGCGAAGATCGCCGTTGCCCACATGGAAAGGACCGCATCCCATGAGCGTTGGAGGGGATGGTTGCCTCACTAGGACTCGAACCTAGACAAGCAGATTCAGAGTCTGCTGTGCTACCATTACACCATGAGGCAGGAAAAACTACATCCCCGCAGCATCGACGGAACGTACAGTGTAAGAACCGGATCTGCTGCAAGGTGAAACTCGCATCTGGCCTACACTTTGCGCGGATGGAACGGCGTCAAACGCCACGAAACGCAAACCAGTGCAGTCAGTGAGGCACAAATGCCGAATCACGCGCGCAGCTTCCAAGGTCTTCGCGAGACACGCAAGCGGAAACTGAGTTCGGGGATTGGTTGTTCGGCGTTCGACGTTGAATTGCTCCCTCGCATCTCAACGCGATGGCCATGGGGGGCGGGGCACCAATCAACTTGACGGCTCTCGTTTTACCACGATTCGTTGAACCGGAGGAGGTTACTGATCCGGAGCAGGCTTTTCCTTCCCCTTTTTGTCTTTGTCCTCGGATTTGGGCTTCACAGGGACGCCATCCGGAGGGCCCGGGCGCTGCGGGACGACGCGGGGCGGTTCCGGCTTTGGGTCCGCCTTCTTTGGCGGCTGGGGTGGCTCTGGCACCGCGCCTTTCTTTGGAGCCTCGGGATCCTTGCCCTTCGGCTTGGGATCGTGCGGAGGTTCGCCGGGGCCGGTAGGTTTCGCTGGCGGGTTCTCCGCATTTGGACGCTTCGGCTTGACGGGTTTTTCGGGCGGCGTCACGGGAGCAGGAGAATTCTCCTTTGTCGGCGGATGCGGCTTGGTGGTCTCGGGAGGTGTCGCAGGTTTCGGCTCGGTGGGAACAACCGGTTCGGGTTTGCCGGGTTTGCCCGGTTTTCCTTTGTTCGGAGGGGGCGGCGGCTGGTCAGGCACGGCGGGCTTTTCAGTAGGCGGCGCAATTGGCTTTCCGGATTTCGGGTCGGGTTTGCCAACCGGCGCCGGTTCCTTGCCGGGTGCAGCGACCTCGACCTTGGGCTCGGCCTTCATTTTCGAGCGCAGTTTCTCCACTTCATCGGCCGAGCCGGCACCCTTCCATCCGTTGCTCACTTCCGCCTTCTCGATTCTTGCCGCCACCTTCTTCGGCTTCGCGTCCGGCGTCCCCGCAGTCAATGCCGGCGCGCCTACCTTGAGCGAACTGCCCTCGACTTTCGTTCCCAGCGCACCCCCGGTGGCGGCGGTGCGCACCAACTCCAACTGCGGGATAGGTTGCGCACTGGCGCGGGACATGGCCGCGTAATTCGGACCCTGATTCACCACGGTGTTGTTCACCGTCGTGATGTTGGTGATGTTGGTCGTCTGATTGATGATGGTGATATTCTGCCGCGGCGCGAAGTGGAGCGTGAACGACGTGGAGCGTGACCTCCGGGCACGCTTCGGAGGACGGCTGGCCAGCGCGAGACCGGAAACGCGCCCAGAGGTCGCGTTCCACCGGGCTGCGCTCGCCAGCGTGCGTACTGTCACGCAACCTGATGAGGACAGTTCCATGCTGTGCCGGACATTCTCACCGGTGAATGCGTGAAGGGTGATGTCACAAACACTACGCGCCTCAGAGCCCGCCGAACATGCAGAGGCGTCGTGCGGAGACAGGCGCGGGTGTGCCGAGTTCCTGCGCGAAAATGGAGACGCGGAATTCCTCCAGCATCCAGCGGAACTCCGCGTGGAGCGATGGTGGCGATGCCCTTTTCCCAGCCGTGAAAAAGGACGAGCTGGCGCGCTTTCTCGGCGTCCTTCGCAGGAGTGAGAGTTACGCGTTCGGCGAGGAGCTGCACGGCGCGGAGGCAGCGGGGATGTGGGCGAATTGCGCGCATGGCAGTCCGATTCGGGCGTGACCCACGGCGTCGCCGTGCCGACGAGTTTTGCCGTGGCGACGGTGAATGCGTCAGATCCCCTCACTCCCCAACGCCCGTCCGTTTCCGGGGCGGCGCGGTGAAAAGCGATTTCCTCGCAGTTACTGCGAGCAATCAGTCAGCAAGCGATTTCCCATCAGTCAGCTATCGGTAATTTCCCGCCTGTGATTTCGAGGAAACGGGCTTCGAGGCTGGCGCCTTCGTTGACGCTGCGTGGGAACAGGCTGTGGCGCCCAAGCACCTCGTAGAGCATCTTCATGGCGTCGGTCTTTTGATCGGGATGCTGCAACTTCAGTTTCAATTGGAAGGAGAGGTCGTCGTCCCGGACGATGTCAGCCACCAGCGGATGGCTCCTTAGTTCGCTTTCCGCCGCCAGCGCAAGGGGCCGGTCCAGCGTGACACGCAGGAGG
>JANXZI010000634.1 GCA_025355595.1 Spartobacteria bacterium | reverse complement strand
AGGCGTGAAACTCTGCCGTCCCTGCGGGACTCGATTCCTCTGCGCGTTCCTTGCCCAGCACTGAAGTGCTGGGCTATTTTCTCCCGTGGCTGACTTTTTACACAGTCTCTAAGAGGGTGGACAGGAAGTCCCGTGATGGGTGTCGCGCCAAGCCGCGAAGACGAAGGAGCGATGCTGAACTTAGTCGCACCACCGTGTATTTTTTCCCACCGTTCTGGCATTTGGAACCACGGCAAGCCCTGTGCTTGCTGAGGCGTGCGCTGCATGGCGCCGGTGTTCCACCCGGCGCCGCCGTTTTTCGATATGAATCAGCCGCCGGCGCGGATTACACTTTGCAGCGCGCACCGCGCAGATTTCCCCATGACTCGCACGCTCACCATTTCCACCGTCCTCACCCTCGCAGGAGTCGCCGTCGCGGCGAATGATGGGAAGCTCCGCTTCAACCAGGACATCCGGCCGATTCTCTCGGACAAGTGTTTTGCGTGCCACGGAACCGACGCGAAGAAGCGCAAGGGGGACCGGCGGCTCGATACGCCGGAGGGCGCGGTTGCGGTGAATGACGGCGTGCAGGCGATCAAACCGGGCGACCTCGCGAACAGCGAGGTGTGGAAGCGCATCATCACGAAGAACGAGGACGACGTGATGCCGCCGCCGGAGTCGCACAAGAAAATGACCGACGCGGAGAAGGCGCTGATCAAGCGGTGGATCGAGGAGGGAGCGGTGTACCAGAAGCACTGGGCCTTCGAGCCGCCGGTGAAGGCCGAGGTGCCCGATGGAGCCGCGCTCGTGAGAGTGCGGGCTGATCTTCCGCCGGGGACGCCCCGCGCTCTCACGAGCGCGGCGACGAATCCGATCGACGCATTCATCGGGGATCGGCTGAAGCGTGACGGGCTGGATTTTTCGCCCGAGGCGGATCGCGCGACGCTGATCCGCCGCGTGGCATTTGCAGTCACGGGGCTGCCGCCGACGGTGAAGGAGACGGACGCCTTCTTCGCCGACCAGTCGCCGGATGCGTACGAGAAGATGCTGGACGGCTACCTTTCCTCGCCGCGACACGGAGAGGAAATGGCGAAGCACTGGCTCGATGTCGCGCGCTACGGCGACACGCACGGGCTGCACCTCGACAATGAGCGGCAGATGTGGGCCTACCGCGACTGGGTCGTGCGCGCGTTTAATGAGAACCTGCCCTTCGACAAGTTCACAACGTGGCAGCTCGCGGGCGACATCATTCCGGAGGCCACGAAGGACCAGCTCACCGCGACGGGCTTCAACCGCTGCAACGTGACGACGAGCGAGGGCGGCGCGATCGCGGAGGAGTTCACCTACCGCTACGCCGTGGATCGGACGAGCACGGTCATCGAGACGTGGATGGGACTCACGGGCGGCTGCGCGGTGTGCCACGATCACAAGTTCGATCCGATTACGACGAAGGAGTTCTATTCGCTCTACTCGTTCTTCCAGTCGAATGCCGACCCGGCGATGGACGGCAATGTGCTGCTGACGAAGCCCGTGCTCCAGCTCGCGACGCCCGCGCAGGAGGCGCAGATGAAAGTGCTCGACGGAAAAATCGCACCGCTCCGCTCGCAGATGGACGCGAAGCTGAAGACGATCGCCTATACCGATCCCGCGACGCAGAAGCCGCTGCCGCCTGCGAAGGAGACGGAGATCGTGTGGATCGAGGATGATTTTCCTGCGGGCGCAAAGGCGCAGCACAACGCGAACACTCCCGACACGCAGTGGGTGACGGCGGCGAACGGCAACCATGTCTTCAGCGGCAAGCGCGCGCTGAAACGCTCGGCGTCCGGACTCGCGCAGGACTTCTACAGCGGCGGCGCAACGCCGTTCGACGCACCGCAGGGCGCGAAGTTCTTCTTCCACGTCTTCCTCGATCCGGTGGATCCGCCCGAGGCCGTGATGCTCCAGATTCACACCGGAAAATGGGAGAGCCGCGCCGTGTGGGGCAACCCGGATGCGATTTCGTACGGCCAGCCGAGTTCGCCGTCGCGCTTCGGCGCGGGCGCGCTGCCGGAGCCGGGGAAGTGGGCTCGGCTCGAGGTGGAGGCTTCGGCGATTGACATCAAGCCCGGCGACAAGATCACGGGTGTCGCGTTCACGCTGCACGGCGGCACGGCGTGGTTCGACCACATGGGCGTGACCGCGCGCATCGCCCCGGCGACGGATCCCGCACAGTCGCTGGCAGCGTGGCTGAAGCTCAACGACGGGAAAGACGCGCTTGGCGTTCCGGCGGACATCAACAAGCTGCTCAAGGACGGCGCGAAGAAGCGCAAGCCCGAGGGCGAAAAGCAGCTCCGCGACTACTACCTCACGAATGTCTGCGCGGCGACGAGGGAGCCCTTCACTGTGCTCGCGAAGGAGCGCGACGCGTTGCAAAAGCAGCGCGACGAAATCACGAGGAACGTCCCGAGCACCTTCATCTGGAACGATCTCGAAAAGCCGCGCGACAGCTTCGTGATGATGCGCGGGCAATACGACAAGCCCGGCGACAAGGTGGAGCCCGCCACGCCCGCGATTTTTCCTCCGCTGAAAAAGGCGAAGCCCGACGCACGCGCCACGCGGCTCGATCTCGCGGCGTGGCTGCTCTCGCCCGAGCACCCGCTCACCGCGCGCGTGACGGTGAACCGGCTGTGGCAGCAATTCTTCGGCACCGGCATCGTGAAGACGAGCTTCGACTTCGGCTCGCAGGGCTCCGTGCCCACGCATCCCGAGCTGCTCGACTGGCTCGCCGTCACCTTGCGCGAGAGCGGCTGGGATACGCGAAAAATGATCCGCCTCATGCTCACAAGCGCGACCTTCCGCCAATCGTCCGTCGCCACGCCCGCGCTCGTGCAGCGCGATCCGGAGAATCTGCTCTACGCCCGCGGCCCGCGCTTCCGCCTCGATGCCGAGCAGCTCCGCGACAATGCGCTCTTCGTCGGCGGCCTCATCAATCTCGAAATGGGCGGCAAGGGCGTCCGCATTTACCAGCCGCCGAACATCTGGGAACCCGTCGGCTTCGGCGGCTCGAACACGCGCTTCTACACGCAGGACAAGGGCCCCGCGCTCTACCGCCGCAGCCTCTACGTCTTTTTGAAAAGGACCGCGCCGCCGCCATTCATGACGAATTTCGACGCGCCGAACCGCGAGCAGACCTGCACCGTGCGCGAACGCAGCGACACGCCCTTGCAGGCGCTCCAGCTCATGAATGACGTGCAGCATTTCGAGGCCGCGCGCGCCTTCGCCGAGCGCATCCTCACCGAGGGCGGCGCCACGCCCGCCGAGCGCATCGTCTTCGCCTATCGTGCCGCGCTCGCACGCCAGCCGACGGCCGAGGAAATCGCCATCGTGCAGGACGTGCTGAAAAAATTCCTCGCGGAATACGCGCAGTCGGGCGATGCGGCGAAGAAGGTGATCAGCAACGGCGAATCGAAGCCGAAGGGCGCGCTCGCGCCGAACGAACTCGCCGCCTGGACGCTGGTGGCGAACCTCGTGCTGAACCTCGACGAGACAATCAATCGGAACTGAGCCCTAGCCGCCGACGTGAGGAGGCGGGCACTTTTTCCGTCGCAGAACTCGCAGCTCAAAACGCGGGAAAATCAGCTTGTCTCCTCCCATCGACGGCTACTGATGGAGTCTCGTCCCGCTCGCCACCACCGCGTTCTCCGCGCTTGGTTTCGCACATATTCTGTGCAAAATCGCTGCCCGCGGAGCCAGAATAGCGTCATGCCCACCGACACCCCAGAAGAGCCCAACTTCCGATTCGACGTTTTCCTGAGCCCCAGCGCGAAGGACAAGGCGGTGGTGCGCCCGCTGGCTGAGCGTTTGCGGGCGGACGGGGTGAAGGTGTGGTTCGATGAATGGGTGCTCAAGCCGGGCAACAGCATCCCGAGTAAGATCGAGGAAGGTCTGGAGCGCTCGCGCGTGCTGGTGCTCTGCATGTCGGCGAATGCGTTCGGCTCGGACTGGGCGCAGTTGGAGTCCGGCACATTCCGCTTCCGCGACCCGCTGAACAAGGAGCGCCGCTTCCTGCCCCTGCGCCTCGACGACCAGGTCTTCTACAGCACGCAAATACCCGTATGCCTCTGGCTTTTGACGAAAAACAACACAAGGATAAGCGCAACGACAAGAAACAGACACGCATTGCGGAAACGCCGCGCAAAGTCATAGTAGGCGCTGTTTCGGAAAAGAAATCGTCCCGCTACCTCAATTCAGCATCTATCTGTCGGGCCACGAAGCCGCTCGCCAGCAAACCAGCAATCGCTAAAATCCAATACTTTTGAAAAAGCCAATTCACCCTTTTGAAACCGCGCTCATGGTCATGCGCGACGAACTGGAGTTTTCTCTTGAACACTTTGGTCCTGTGCCTTGGAGCAATTTTCTGCTCAACCCACGCAAACTTCGGGGTAGCGATTTTCTCATGCGGTGGTCCCAAGGCGTTTGGAGCGAGCAGCAACTTGTGAGCGCTGTGGACGCTGCCGGGGAATTTTTCGCCCTGCCTTACGGACCGAGCGGCGTAGCGCCCACGGAAGACGTTCGCGCCTACGAACTCTACTTTGAACGTCTTGAACATGCAGGACTGGCAGCCATTAAGCGTCCGGACTTGCTCGTATTCCGGGATAGCAGCCGAGTTGCAGTGGACAAACTCGTCAGCAGCCTTGGTGGCTTAACGGAACTTCCTTTCACACGCGAGGATGATCCAACAATGGCGAAACTTATTGAGTTATCAGTTATCGCCGTTGAGTGTGAAAACAGCCTCTGGAAGGCGCAACAAATGCCTGGATTTAACCAACCATTGCGTCCTCAGAAACGGCTGGCTGGTAAGCTCGGTCTCTCAAAAACCGCTGTCTTGCCAACTGTAATTGTGAAACACGAAGACCTCGACCGTTTGGTCAACTGGCAGGAAACGCACCAGCGACCGATTCACATTTGGCATGCCTTTTATGACGTAGCGTTTGGTCTCTCGCTCGCGAAAGCCCAAGACCTTGTGAAACAGGGTTTGATAGAAGGCACCGTGCAAGTTTTTCAAGCACCGGGCGGCGCAAGTTCTAGCAAGGTAATTTACAAATTCTACTACCACTACGCCTACCCACTCGCGACTTCGACCGGAGAGCCAAAACTCGTAGCTGACTCTATCACCGATAAGAATGGACACATTCTTCCGTTTGTTCGATTCGAGGGCGGCGGACGTAAGCTCACCCCTGAAGCGATGAAAGAACTCCGCGAGGCAGCCGAGCAATGAGTTCCCAAAGTCAGTCAACTCTTGCCGCTGATATGCTGGTCCCTAGTGGGGGAGCTGAACGGGAGGCGCTTCGTGTGAATGGTCAGTTCTGGACCCCAGACTGGGTGGCAGACGCGATGATTGCTTACGTTCTGCAAAGCGGATCTGATACGCTGTTTGATCCTGGAGTTGGAGCTGGAGCGTTTCTCCGTGCTGGGAGGCGTCGACGCGGCCAAAACTTGAAATTGCGCGGTCGAGAGATTGACCCAGCCGCACTATTGGCTGCATCGGATTCGGGTTTGACGGTGGAAGACATGGCAGGTGTCGAGTTGCGCGACTTTGCATTGCATCCCCCAAACGAAAAGTTCAGAGCGGTCGTGGCGAACCCGCCTTATGTGCGGCATCATCGGCTTTCTGAAACGGCGAAAATCTGTCTCCACACCTTTGCTCGTGACTTGATTGGTCGCTCCATCGATGGCCGAGCTGGCCTCCATGTTTTCTTCTTGCTCCGCTGCCTAAACATACTCGCGGATGACGGGCGCTTGGCCTTTATTGTTTCTGCCGACATTTGCGAGGGAGTTTACGCGAAGACACTCTGGTCGTGGATAGCTTCGCGGTTCTGCCTTGATGCCGTTGTAACTTTTGATCCCAATGCAACGCCATTTCCCGGGGTGGATACTAATGCTGTGCTTCTCTTGATGCGGAATGCAGCACCAAAAAATAATTTCGCATGGGTGCGCGTCTCCACCGCAG
>JANXZI010000630.1 GCA_025355595.1 Spartobacteria bacterium | reverse complement strand
CGCGTTCATCCAGACACCAGAGCGCCGCACATTTTCCTACACGAAGCCGCTCGTCCATGAGCCAGGGCAGACGCCTCGCGAACTCAGCCGGCTCGATCTGAAAAACTGGACGCCGACTCCGGCACGCGTCGAGGAGCAGTTGCTCGCCGCGCTGCGCGGCACCATCGCGGAGGCAGACGCGGTGATCGTGATGGATCAGGTGGACATCGCGGAGACGGGCGTCGTCACGACGCGCATCCGCGAGGCGCTCGGCGCGCTTTCGTCTGGGAATCCAAAGCTGCCTGTTCTCGCGGACTGCCGGCGCGGACTCGGCGGTTGGCCTGCGTGCATTTGGAAAATGAACGCACGCGAATTCGCTGTGTTGGCGGGCGTTTCGGAATCCGACGACGGATCAATGTGCGCTGCCGCGGGGAAGCTCGCACGCAGCAACGGGCGCGCGGTTTTCGTGACGATGGCTGGCGATGGGATCCTCGGCACGGATGAAACCGGCGTGACCGCGCACGTGCCGGCTTTTCCGCTGCACGGGCCGATTGACATCGTGGGCGCAGGTGACTCGGTCTCGGCGAATCTCACGATGGCGCTCGCGGCTGGCGCGAATATTTCCGAGGCGATGGAAATCGCGATGGCCGCAGCGAGCATCGTCATCCACCGGATCGGCACCACGGGCACGGCGACGCTGCCCGAAATCGGGCGGCTGCTCTCCAGCGCCCGGGAGTGACCTTTCGCGCAACAGCACCTCGGGGCGTGAAATCTGGATCGTGGCCTTCGACTTGATCTTACTCTGCGTTTTGCTGCTTCAGCGCTCCGCGGGTGAGAAGAAGATCAGGATCAACCAGGATTTAGACGCTGAGTGAAGATTCCCGTTGACGTGAGCGGCGGGCACTGCATTGTTGACCTTGTTCGAATTGCGTCAGCGGCTTCGGTCTCCCCGACTGAATGGGCCAGTCTTCAGCGACTTCAGCAAACCCACCCGACCGCAGCGCAATCTTTCCTTTTTCACACCACATGATGGCTGGGCACAACCAGTGATCCGACGTGACGCGCAAGAGGGTTGCTCCCGACATCCAGCGAGCGGCACTCCGGCGCACTCGCCAAGGCGACCAACCTTGCGGCGAGGAATGGCGGGGGCACACCCCGATGCCAGTCCCCGTCCGGATCCATGGGGATGAAAAAATCGGACACACCGCGGCGCTCCGGATCGAGCGACGCACCCATCAGATTTCCATGAGTAAAAAAACAGACCCGGAACTGCTCGACGAGCAGGCTCCGAAAAAGAAGGCGGCCAAGAAAAAGGCTGCAAGCACCACGATGACCGCGAAGAAGGCCTCCGCAAAGGCAGCAAAGCCGGCGAAGGAGCCGGCGGCAAAGCGCGCGACGAAAAAGACTGCGGCCACGGCGGAGGAAGCTCCCGCGCCAGTCGCCGAAGCTGCGCCTCAGAGTGCGCCCGCTCCGGTCGTCCATGCTGCGCCTGCGCCAATCATTTCAACCGCTCCGGCAATCCCCGCGACGCCAAGCGCTCCGTCGGACGACGCGCCGAGGCCGCGTCCGCTCTACATTCCGCGCGAGGTGGAGGCATTTCTGCGCGCCGCAAATATTCCGATCCCGAGTGAGAAGGCGCAGCTCGATGCGATCATGTCCGCGATGATGGGCGCAAAGATGGCAGCTCAGCAGGCGTTCGCCGCGAATGCCCCGGCAGCAACTTCTCCGCCAACCGAGGGAAGCGCATCCGCCGCGCAGACTCCGCAGGCGCAGCAGCCGCAGCCGCAGCGTGGCCGCGAACGTCAGGATCGCCCGGATCATCGCCAGAACCGCCGCGATCAGCACCAGCAGCGCGATCAAGGCCGGGCTCAAAACAGGGATCAAAACCGTGACCAGAATCGCGAGCAGAACAGGGATCAAAACCGCGAGCAGCCGGAGCCCGCACCGCAGCCCACCCGCGAACCGGAGCTCGAGGAGATCGTGGATGTCGAAGGTTACTGCGAAATCTCGGGGAAGGGCTTCGGCTTCCTGCGCGACGCATCGCGATATTTTCAGCCGCATCCGAGCGATGTCTTTGTCACGCCCGAGGCGGTGAAAAAATACGGCCTGCGCGACGGGCAATGGCTGAAGGCCGAGGCGCGCAAGAGCAGCCGCGGGCTCCAGATTCACCGCATCCTGAAGATCAACGACGCCGAGCCCGAGGACGCCAAGACGTGGCCGTTGTTCGAGGATCTCACCACCATCAGCCCGCTCGAGCGCATGAAGCTCGAGACGGTGCCCGACCGTTTCACCACGCGCATCATTGACCTCGTCACGCCCGTGGGCAAAGGCCAGCGCGGCCTCATCGTCGCGCCGCCGCGGACCGGCAAGACCACGCTGCTCCACCACATCGCGCAGGCCGTGGTAAAAAATCACCCCGAGGTGAAACTGATGATCCTGCTCGTGGACGAGCGCCCCGAGGAGGTCACCGACTTCAAGCGCAACATCCCCGAGGCCGAACTTTGGGCCAGCTCAAACGACATGGACGTGAAGTCGCACACGCGCATCGCGCAACTCTGCATCGAGCGCGCGAAGCGGCTCGTGGAAAGCGGACGCGACGTGTTCATCCTGCTCGACTCGATCACGCGGCTTGGCCGTGCATTCAACAATGCCATGGCTGGCGGCGGACGCACGATGTCCGGCGGCGTGGACAGCCGCGCGCTGGAAATTCCGCGCAAGATCTTCGCTGCCGCGCGCAATACCGAGGAGGCAGGCTCGCTCACCATCGTCGCCACCGCGCTCATCGAGACCGGCAGCCGCATGGACGAGTTGATCTTCCTGGAGTTCAAAGGCACCGGCAACATGGAGATCGTGCTCGACCGCAAGATCAGCGACCAGCGCGTGTATCCCGCGATTGATATTTTCCAAAGCGGCACGCGCCGCGACGAACTGCTCATCCCGCAGGACGATCTGCACAAGATCAGCGTCATCCGCCGCGGACTCTCGGGCCACAAGCCCTTCGAGGCCATCGAGCGGCTGCTGACTTTCGTGAAGAAATTCCCGACGAACTCGCAGTTGCTCCGCGAGATTCCGGGCTGAGTTTTGTGGCAAAGGCGTCTCGCCTCTGCTTTTGCAAAACCCCGGAATTGCCGCATCGGAAAGGCACCAGCCCCACAGGCAGGATGCCTGTGCCACATTATTGATTCGGCAGCCGCAATCGGATCGTCGTTCCTTTGCCGAAGGCACTCTCCGCCTCGACGTCGCCGCCGTGCGCGCGGGCGATGTGCTTCACGATGCTGAGGCCCAGGCCGGTGCCGCCGATGTCGCGGCTGCGCCCTTTGTCCACGCGGTAGAATCGCTCGAAAATATGCGGCAACTGGCTCGACAGAATCCCCTGCCCCGAGTCGCTCACCCACAGCAGCGTCTCGCTGCCTGAACTCGCCGCGCCGAGCGTGACGGTGCCGCCCTCGGGCGTGAACTTCAGCGCATTGTCCACGAGGTTCGTGAAGACCTGCTCCATGCGCAGCGGGTCCGCGTGCAGCGGCGCCATGCCGGCGGGCGCTTCGACGCGCAGCGTCACGCCATTCTTTTTCGCGCGGAGCGCAAAGTCGCGCGCGATGCCGCCGAGAAAATCCGGCAGCAGGATTTCCTCGGGTGAAAGCTCATCAGTCTTGGATTCCATGCGCGCGAGCACAAGCAGATCCTCGACGAGCGCCGTGAGCCGCTTCGAGTGCCGGTCCAGTACGGCGAAAGTCTCGGCCTGCTCTTTGCGCGGCATTTCCGGCATGTCGCTCAACTGCTCGACGTAGCCCTGGAAAATCGCGAGCGGCGTGCGCAGCTCGTGCGAGACATTCGCGACAAACTCGCGGCGCACTTCCTCCAGCCGCTTGAGAGGCCCGATGTCGCGGAACATCGCGAGCGCCGCCGGTTCGCCGGAAGCATCGCGCATCGGCGCAACGCGCACCGCGAGCACCATCGCCGGCTTGCGCGCGGAGAGACTCAGCTCCGCCTCGCTCGGCTCGGATTTTCCCACCGCGAAGGATACCATGTCGTCCACCGCTGGCTCGCGGAGCAGCTCGATAGCGGGACGGCCCGCATATTCCGGGGGAAGGTCGAAAAGTTTTTGCGCGGCGGGATTCGCGAGGCGAACGGTGCGGCGCTTGTCCAGCACGAGCACGCCCTCCTGCATCGAGGACAGGATGATCTCCAGGTTGGCCTCGGCAAGTCCCCGCTGGTTGCGGAGCATCTCGTGTTCGCGCAGCAGTTCCTCCGCGCGTTTGGCGCGCCTCGCCTCGCGTCGCCGATGCCACGATTCACGGCACACCCACACGCAGATCGTGAGCAGCAGGAGAATTCCGAAAAACCAGGACATCAGTGCGGCAAACTAGCAGCACCCCTTTTCGATGCCCGTCAAAATTTCCGACAAACGCGCGCCGATGCGTGCGCCGCGATCAGCTCACCGCCAAAATTTCCTCGATCGGAGAACCGAACGGCAGGATGCGCTGAGAGATTCACCGTCCCGGCTGCACCGGCGCGTCGAATTCCACGTTCAGGCCGCGCTTTTTCAGGAAGGCGGCGAAGTCCGCGGTGAGCTTTTCATCGCTGCGCCCGCGCCGGAAAAAATCGGCGGCGGCCTTTTTTGCGAAGACGGAGATCGGCGCGGTCCTCATCTGGTACGGGCCGAACTGCAGCGTCGCCATGCTGGTGCGCTGACGGTTGCGTTCGCGGCGGAGCGCGTCGAGGAAGCCTGCGACCGCGGTGCCGTCGGCAGTGCCGTCGGGAAGGAGGAGGAAGTAAACGAACAGGGCGGCGGAGTTGTAGAGTTCGTAGGCCGACTGGCCGGCGACGCGCTCCTCCCACGATGATGAGGTGAATTCCATGAGGCTCGCCGGCTGGATGAGATGGAGCGGCTTGGTGTCGCCGGGGCTCCGCCATTTCTGCACGTAGGCGCCGATGGCGAGGTCCATCCCGGAGAAGACGTAGCGTCCGCGCGCGTAGGGCGTCGCAGCGATGACTTCGGAGAGCCCCTCGCTAAACCACACGGGGAATGCGTCGCCCCAACGCATGAGAAGTTGGTGCGTGACCTCGTGCTTCACGATGAAGAGGTTTTTCTGGTGGTCGAATGTCCTCACGCTGCCCTTTGCGTGGATCCCGAGATTCGGGAGCAGGAGGAGCATGCGCCCGGTGCTGCCCTGGAAATATCCGCCGCTCGCGGCCGCACCGCCGGCGGCACCGTACCGCTCGGGCGTCGAGAAAAAATGCACCGGATATTTTTCCACCTCGCCCCCGCGGTGCAGGCCGAGCGGCAGCGCCATGAGCGCGGCACGCGTGCCCTCGCAGACGGCGTTCAGATCGCCCACGACGTCGATCGGCAGGCTCACATCCGCCTGCATGACGAAGTGCGCTCCTTCCCAGACAAAGGCGGACGCCTTCGAGTCTTCTGTCTTCAACTTCACCGCAATGTCGGCCGCAAGGGCCTCAGCGGGCCACGGCGCGAGTTTCTGCGGATCCACGAGCGGCGCGGTCCGGTTCGCCGCGCGCCACGTCGCGACGAAGTCCACATCCGCCGGGCTCAGTTGTGCGAGCGCCAGCACGGCCTTGCTGTGATCGGGCAGGGAAAATGTCGCGCGCCACGCGTCGGTCGCGATGATCTCCGCAGTGAATTTGTGACCCGTGCCGAGCGCCCATTCGCGCATCTCCGCAAACACCGTGCGATCGGCGAGGGACACGGCCAGCAGGATGAAAACTGCGCGCCTCACAGGTGCGGATAGTAGGCCATGTAGGACGTGCCTTCCATTTCCTCGAGGCGCATCCTGCGGTTGCGCGCGTGCTCGCCCCAGCTCTCGGTGTAGATGACTTCGCGCCGCGCAAGATTGTACCCGGTGACGAGCGAGGAGTGCGAGAAGCTGTCCTTCGTTGGCCATGATTTCCGGTCGTTGAGATCGGCCTTCGGCAATGTCGCGGCAGGATCCTTTTGGAAACGCTCCGCAAATGCTCCGTGCAGGAAGTCGCGCTCCTGGCTCCAGCGGCGGAACACGATCACCGGGATGCCCGCATCAATCGCTGCACGCGCCTTCTCAAATTCAAACTGCGTGGTGCGCGCGAGCTTCAGTTTCGCGGCGTCCGCAGCGGCCTCGAAGACTGCGCGGATATCCGAGTGGTACGTGCTGCCGAATTTGATCCCCGCAGCGGCCGCGTAGTCCTCCGTGTCGAGCCGCAGGCCGAGGAATTGCATCTCCATCGCGAGCGTCGCCACGCCGCAGTACGCACGGTCGCCCTGCGTGAAAATCGGCACGCCATCGAGCACGCGGTCGCCGTTCGGCGCATTGTTCACCCGCGACGCAAAGGCACGCGCCTGATCGTCCTTTTTCGCGGAGCGCCGCAGCGCGCTGAGCGGGCTCACCGCATCCGGTTCGGTGCGTGTCACGGTGAATTTCACGAGCTGGTTCTCGCGCGTGGTCAGCCGCACCCAGAGATCGCCCGTGTGAAAGATGAGCACGTCCTGCTTCAGCGCGCCCTTGTCCACGAGTGGCACCTTCCGTCCCGCGCTGCCGGCGAGTGAGGCCAGCCCGCGCTCCACGTCCGTCGCGGTCTGCTGGTAGAGCGCCGTGAACTGCGGCCCCTTCGTCGCCGCGACGCGCTTCACGTCCGCATCCGGCACGAAGCCGAACCATGCGCCGGAATCGAGCATGACAAACGTGATGGCGGTCAGTTTCCCACGCTCGAAAACCGCGCGCACGGAGTACGCCTCGTGGCCGAAAACCAAACACTTCCCCGAATAATTTCGGTGCTCCTCCGGTGCGGTCGCGGACACCGCGCCCCAGCCTGCGACAAAGTCCGCCGCCTCCCACGTCGCGGCACTTTTCAGCGCATCGGGGATCGGAAAAGTCCGTGTCGCAGGCCGGAGCGAAAGCTGCAACTGCCCATGCGCCGCACACGCCATCGCGCACAGCAGGACGGCCACGCTCAGCGAACG
Source organism: Spartobacteria bacterium (assembly GCA_025355595.1). GTDB lineage: Bacteria > Verrucomicrobiota > Verrucomicrobiia > Chthoniobacterales > Chthoniobacteraceae > SXWH01. The sequence continues at coordinate 6,072 of JANXZI010000630.1, read as the reverse complement.
GGCAATGCGCGCCCTCACTTCGCGGGAGTGAAATCCACGATCACTTCCTTCGCGCCCGACTTGCGCGCAGTGATCAGCGAGGACTCGTAGCGGAATGATTTTTCGCCGCCGGGAGAAGACGCCTTCGGCTCGCCCGCGAGCGCGGTGATATTCGCCACCACCTGCGCATAGAGGCCACCCGCACTCGATTTGATGTTTTTCATTTTCGCCTCGTCAAACCGCACCGTGAACCGGCGGACGGCTCCAGACACGCGTTCCGCGGAAACCTGTGCCGCGGGAATGCCAAACACGATCGCATCCACGGCGAGGTCGAAATTTTCAACATCACCCTTTTTTTCCGCACGCGCCTTCCACGGCCCCTTGAGTTCCGCGCCCTGCGCCCACGGGCCGGCGGCCGCCGCAAATTTTTCAAATGGAATGCCGACTGCGCCGAGGAAGCCGTTGCCGACGGACTGCGGGACGGCGTGCGCGAGATTTGCGAGGAGAAGACTGGCTGCGAATGCGGCGCGGATTGTTTTCATGAGGGGGTGAGATTTCCCGGAGAAAATCGCGCCGTCCGCACGTGCAATCAAGCCCGAAGCCTGGGGCGAAAACACGGGACGCCTTTGCCTCGCTGTTGATTTCCCCGCGCGCCACCCTACGCTCCGCGCCGATGTCGTGTTCCAAGATCGATCCCGCGCTCCATCAGGCCCGCAAGCCTGACTGGATCAAGGTGCGCCTGCCCAACAACCCCGTCTTCTTTTCCACCAAGGCGCTCATCACCGACCTGCGGCTGAACACCGTCTGCGAAAGCGCGCAATGCCCGAACCGCTGGGAATGCTGGAGCAGCGGCACCGCGACTTTCATGATCGCCGGCGAACGCTGCACCCGCGCGTGCGGCTTCTGCGCGGTGACGACGGCAAAACCTTTCGCGCTCGAAGACGACGAACCGGCGCGCGTGGCCGAGGCAATCCGCCGGATGAAGCTCAAGCACGTCGTTATCACCGCCGTCGCGCGCGACGATTTGAAGGACGGCGGCGCACTCCATTTTGCAAAGACGATCGAGGCCGTGCGCGAGGCTGCGCCGGAGATCGTGATCGAGGTGCTCACGCCCGACTTTCACGCGAAGGAGGAATGCCTCGCGCTCATCGCCGAGGCACGCCCGCACATTTTCAATCACAACGTCGAGACCGTCGAGCGGCTCACGCCGATGGTCCGTTCGCGCGCCAAGTACGCGCTCTCGATGAAGGTGCTGCGCCGCATGAAGCAGATCGCGCCCAGCATCGTGACGAAGAGCGGCCTCATGCTCGGCCTCGGCGAGACGGAGCCCGAGATTTTCCAGACGATGGACGACCTCCGCGAACATGGCGTGCAGCTCCTCACCGTCGGCCAGTATCTGCGCCCGAGCGCGCAGCATCTCCCCGTGGTCGAATACATTCACCCCGACACGTTCAAGCTCTACGAGCGCATCGCGTATGACAAAGGATTCGAGTTCGTCGCGAGCGGCCCGCTCGTGCGCAGTTCGTATCACGCCGCGGACTACGACCCGCGCAAGCAGCACCGCTTGCAGTGACGCGGCGCGCAGCCTGCTATTGCTTCGCAGCATGACAGCCCAGCCCACTGCCACCCGCGCGAATGTCGCCGCGCTCATCCCGTCCTACTTCGAGGAAAAGCACATCCGTGAAGTTGCCGCCGCGACGAAGGCGCAGCTCGACCGCGTGCTCGTCGTGGATGACGGCTCGACGGATCGCACCAGCGATGAGGCGCGCGCGTCTGGCGTCGAAGTCATCAAGCACGAAAAAAACGCCGGTAAAGGTGCTGCGATCAAAACCGGACTGCGTGCGCTGCTCGAACACGCAGGCGTCGAATTCATCCTCGTCCTCGATGGTGATGGCCAGCATCTCCCGACGGAAATTCCCAACTTTCTCGCCGAGGCGAATGCCACAGGCGCGCCGATGATCGTCGGCAACCGCATGGGAGACGTGCGCGACATGCCATTCGTCCGCAAATGCACGAACCGCTACATGAGCTGGACGATCAGCCGTGTCATCGGCCAGCGCGTTCCGGATTCGCAGTGCGGCTTCCGCCTGTTCCACCGCTCGCTCGCCGCAGAATTGCTCGCGATGGAAAGCGGCGGCTTCGACTTCGAAACCGAGATGCTCGCCCTCGCCGCCCGCCGCGGCTGCAAGATCGGCGCGGCGAAAGTGAGTACGATCTACGGCGACGAGGTGAGCAAGATTCACCCGATCCGCGACACGCTGAAATTTTTCAAACTCCTCAAGCGCCTCAAGCGCGAGGTTGGAAAACCGTAGTCAACGACGGGAGGAGGCGGGCCATTTCCGACGCGGAACTCCGAGCGTGGAACGCGAAGTGAGTGTTCGATTGCGTGAACCTTGCCGTGCCTCGGTTTCCCCGGAAAAGTGTGCCCGCCTCCTTCCGTCGGCGGCTACGGCTTTGCCGCGCCTGACGCCAACAGCCACGATGCGACCAGCGCGGCGACTGATGCAGCGCCACACCCAATCTGGACGATTCGCAGCGCCCCGCGCCGCAGCCCCGCTGCGAAAAATATCGCACCAAGCAAGGCTCCCGCGACGAGCCCGAACAGGTGCGCCATCACATCCACATTGCCCGCATCCATGATCGGGGAACCGTCGCGATGCGATCCGGCGCCGCCGTAGAGTGCGAGGAATGCCAGCCCCGCGCCGACTGGCACCAGCATTCGCCAGCCCGTACTCGGCCCGCGGTGCATGAGCCGCGCCGCGAGTTCGCCGCCCGCGAGAAGCCCGAGGCTCGCGAAGAGTGCCGTCGAGGAACCGATGCTCTGATGCGGCTTCGCGGCGTGTGCGAAGGCGTTCAGCAGATTCCCCAGCGCACCGCCGAGCACGGTGCCAAGCAACCCCGCGCCTGTGCCAAATCTTGAAAATGCGAACGCAAACGCCAACACCGCGAGCCCCATGTTCGACACGAGATGCTCGACGCCGCCGTGCAGCGTGAGCGCCGTGAAACAGCGCCACCATTCGCCGTGCAAAATCAGCGCATTCGCAGCGACGCCGCGCTCGATCAGCGCCGGATGCGCGGCGATCTGCATCCTGTAAAAAATCACCATCGCCGCGAGCGTCGCAAACAGCGCGAGCCTCGGAATCACGAGCGGCTCCGCTTTCGTCGCGCGCGGGCGCGTCCTCTCCTCCTCCTCAAATTCTGCCACCGCCCCCGCCGCCGCATCACGCGCGGGCTCCTCGACAGACAGCACCCACTCGCCGCGCTCGCGGGAAATCCAGTGCGGCAACTCCATCGCCGCGACGACGAGCCCGCGCTCGCGCGCAGCCTTTAGCCGCCGGTAACGGCCGATCGCGGCGAGCGGGGCGGAGGGCGGTTCTTCGTCTTCGGGTGGCATCGGGTTGGTGTCTGAACATCCAACATCCAACATCCGGCATCCAACACTCAACATCCGGGTGGTGCTTTTTCGCAGCGCACGGTAACCGTGCGGCGATGAAGGAGCGACCGCTCACATACTTTGCCCGACTCTCCGTCGTGGCGGCGGTGATCACCTTTGTGCTGAAGCTCATCGCGTGGCGCATCACCGGGTCGGTCGGGCTGCTGTCGGACGCGCTCGAGTCGGTCGTGAATCTCGCCGCGGCACTCGTCGCGCTCGGCTCGCTCGCGGTCGCCGCACGCCCGGCGGATGAAGATCACGCCTTCGGCCACTCGAAGGCGGAATATTTTGCCGCCGGGATCGAAGGCACGCTGATCCTCGTCGCGGCGGTGGCAATCGGACGGAGCGCCGTGGAGCGATTTTTCACACCGCACGTACTCAGTGACACGGGGATCGGCCTCGCGTTTTCCGCAGTCGCCGCGGGCGTGAATTTCGCCGTGGCGCGCGTGCTCCTCCGCGTCGGGCGCAGGCGCAACTCGGTCGCGCTCGTGGCGGATGCAAAGCATCTGCTCACCGATGTGTGGACTTCCGTCGCGGTCATTCCCGCGGTCGCGCTGGTCGCATTCACCGGCTGGCTGTGGCTGGATCCGCTCATCGGCCTGCTGGTCGCGCTGCACATCGTGGCGACCGGCGTGAGCCTCGTGCGGGAATCCATGCTCGGGCTGATGGACACCGGCCTGCCCGCGCCTCAGCTCGAAATCATCCGCGGCACACTCGAAAAATACGCGGCGGAAGGTGTGCAATATCACGCGCTGCTCACGCGGCGCGCGGCGGCGCGGCAATTCATGAGCGTGCATCTGCTCATGCCGGGAAAATGGAGCATCACCCGTGGACACGATCTCGCCGAGCGGATCGAGGGCGACCTCCGCAAAAGCGTGCCGGGGCTCATCGTGCTCACACACATCGAGCCGGATGATGATCCCGTCTCGTGGGAGGATGTGGACCTGGAGCGGAAGGACTCCGGTCAGAGCGGCGCACCATCGTAGGCGCGGGCGGGAGCCCACGTCCGCACTCTCCCGAGTGCGCCTACAAATGCTCGCCCGCCATCACGTCGCACTGCTTCAGCGCGAGGGCGAATGGCTCCAGCGGCATCGCATTTCCGTGATCGAGAAATGCCTCGCACACGCGGAAAAATTCCGCGCGCGTCGTGACTCGGCGGATGTCGTGGAGGAACGCCCCGCTCGGCTCCACGCCGAGGCCGATGAAGTTCAGGTAGCGCTTCATCTTCTGCACCTGCAAACGCTCGGGCACGCCGGGCGTACAGACGGATTCGTAGAGCGCGCCGATGTAGTCGAGCACGTCGCGCCCCACTGGCGGCGTGATCTCCTCGCCGCGCTGGTGCTGGCGGATTTGCGCGAAGATCCACGGGTTGCGGATCGCGCCGCGCCCGATCATCAGCCCACGCGCGCCGGTGACCGCGAGGACCTCGGCGGCCTTTGCCGCGGAATGCACGTTGCCGTTCGCGAGCACGGGACACCGGACGGCGGCGACGGCGCGCGCGATGAAGCCGTAGTGGACTTCGCTGCGGTACATTTCCAGGACGGTGCGGCCATGCACGGTGAGCAGATCGATCGAATGGCGGGCGAATATCGGGAGCAGTTCCTCGAAGACTTCCGGCGAATCGAAGCCGATGCGCGTCTTTACGGTGAACTTCACGCGCACCGCATCGCGCAGTGCGCCGAGGATCGCGTCAATGCGCTTCGGCTCGCGGAGCAGACCGCCGCCCGCGCACTTCTTGTACACGATCGGCGCGGGGCAGCCGAGGTTCAGATCGATCGCGGCGACGGGATACTCCTGAAGTTTTTTCGCGGTGCGAATGAGCGACGGGATGTCGTTGCCGATCATCTGCGCGACGGCTGGGCGGCCCGTGGGATTCGACACGATGGATTCGAGAATCCACTTTTCCAAATTCGAGTCGGCGTGGACGCGGAAGTATTCCGTGAAATAAACGTCCGCGCCGCCGTAGCGCGTCATCAGCCGCCAGAACGGCAGGTCGGTGACTTCCTGCATCGGTGCGAGCGCGAGGATCGGCGCGGGACGATCGAGGAGTTTTTGAAATGAAGCGGCGGGTTCCAAGCGCGCTGCCATAGCGTCATTCGGCGCGTGCCGCAAGGGAGCGGAACGCTGGCGTCCTCGCCGGAAGTTCGCAGGCGCAGAGTCTGCGATTTTCTGCGTGGAGCACGCGACTCGCGTGCTGTTTTCGGCGACCCGCCGAAAATACCGCGCTGGACGTGTGCGCAGGGGCGATCCCAAAACCGGGATACTTGCAGACAGGGATTGATCCACGAAACCGGGGCGATCCCAAAATCTGCGCAGCCGCTGTGCAACACACGACCGTCGCATGGCTGCGGCCAGTGGCCGCAGACAGCACGCAAGTCGCGTGCTCCACCCGGGAGGCGCGGCGTTCCATGCGCGTTGCAAAGCTGCCCATGCTCGCGCACCGTTACGGATACCAACGTGCAGCTCGACGATCCCATTTTTCAACAGGCAAAGACCGACACCGGAAGCAGTCGGCGCGAGCTTGCCGATCTCACATTTCCCGAAGTGGAACGTCTGCTCGTTGCCGGTGGCTTGCGTGCGATTCACGCGCGCGCGCTCTGGAAATGCATCTACCGGGGCGGCGGGCTCGCCGAAGAAAATGTCGCCGCCTTCGCCCCGCC
>JANXZI010000618.1 GCA_025355595.1 Spartobacteria bacterium | reverse complement strand
CCCCGCGCGCGGGGACGCCCCGGAAAATTTGGAGAGACGACATAAGACGCCCGCGGCGCACGGGTCAGTCGTTTACCCCACCCATGAAAATCCCCGCCATTTTCTCCCTGCTCCTCGCGCCCACGGCTGCCGCCGCGGCGCAGGGCGGGAATAAAAAGCAATCCCACGCGTTCCTCGCATGAAATATCCCGTCTGGCTTTTGCTCGCCGCGTTCGCGGGCACGCTGCGTCTGGAGTCTGCCGATCCGACGGTGGCCGAAGTCCTGAAGGAATGGCCGCAGGGAGGCGGCTTCGCGGTGGTCGTGAGTGCGACCGATGCGGGATTTCTGTCGGGATTGACGAACGGCGGCCGGATGCTCGTCCACGGGTTGTGCGCAGACGAGACGACGCGCGATCGCTTGCGCGTGCAACTGACCGGGCAGGGCATCTACGGACTCGCGTCCGTGGCGCTATGGGAGGGCTCGCCGCGGCTCCCATATGCGAGCCGGCTGGCGGATATCATCATCGCCGACCTCGATATGCTCGGAGCGAAGGCTCCGGGAATGGCGGAGCTGGACCGCGCGCTGGCTCCCGACGGTGTGCTCTACCTGCGCTCGCAAGGCGCGTGGACGGCATTGCGTCCGCAGCGTCCCGCGGGGCTCGATGATTGGGGCCACTTTGATCACGGGCCGGATGGCAATCCGCTTTCGCGGGACACGGTCACCGGGCCGGTGCGGCAGCAGCAGTGGGTCGCGGACTCCATGCCCTTTCCACTTCAGGGAAATCCCGCCGGCTATGATCCCGGCTGCGGCCTGCGCATCGCCGGCCGCTACGCGATCCTCGACATCAACGACGCCGGACCTTTTTCCGCCGATGAAAAAACCAAGGTGCAAAACTGGGCGCTCCAGGGCCGCGATGCGTGGAATGGCACGCCGCTCTGGACCGTGCGGCGCGATGCCAAGGTCGCGCGCAAACGTTGGTCCTTGGTCGCAGATGGAAATGTGATCTTCACCTATCTCGCGCCCAGCGCCGATCTGGTCGCGCTCAATGTGACGGACGGCAAAATCCTGCGCAGCTTTCCCGGCACTGCGCCGCTGCAAGCCGATGGCAAGGTGGGAACCGCAGGGCCCGAGGGGGAGACTGCCTGCATCCGTGCCACGGACGATGCCCTGGTGGTCACCGCCAATGGCACCGTGCGCTGTTTCGACAAAGCGAGCGGGAAGCCGCGCTGGTCCTTCGCCCGCGAAGGCCAGATGGTGCTCGGGCCCGTCGTGGATCAGGAGCGCAAGCGGCTCTACGGCCTGCTGGCGAAACGCCAGGACGGGCGGAATTTCGAAGGCCGCTGGCCGGTCAGCAAGAGCGTCACCGCACTCGTCGCGCTGGATCTCACCACTGGGAAAATCGTCTGGGAATGCACGGGCGTCAGCAGCGAGGAAATCAACTCCGTGACCAAGGGCGCGGAACGGAAAATCCGGCGCAGTCCGGGGCAGATTGTGATCTGTGGGGACAAAGTCGTCGTCTTCGGCAGCGCCGCGATCAGCGGTGGCGAGGGGCCCTACATCGGCACGGTGGATGCGGCGCAGGGCAGGCTGCTCTTTTCGGACGACGCGCCGTTCAGGAAGAACTACAACGTGGCCTCCTACAACGCGCTGGTCCGCGATGGCGCGGTGTGGTTTGCGGGCGCATTCACAAACTTGTGGCACTACGATCCCGCGACTGGAAAAAGCGAGAATGCGCTGACCTACGGCTGGAATCAGCGATGCACCCGCATGACCGCCACGCCGAACTGGCTGCTCTTCGGACAGTCCGCGTGGTACGGCAAGGATCTCATCGGCGAACAAATTCCCGTCGCCCGATCCGGCTGCGCACTGGGCAACATCCCCGCGAATGGCATGACCTATTTCACGCCAAACGCCTGCCGTTGCATTGCCATGGTGCGCGGCTTTCACGCCATGACCGGCGAGCCGTCCGCCGCGCCCGTCGCGGATGCGGAGCGCACGACGAAAGACGGCAGACCGATCGCGCCAGTCAGTTCGCCCGCCGACAAAATTCCAGACGGCCCCATCGCACAGGACTGGCGGAAGACCCCGCTGCTGCTCGCCGCCACGACGCCGCCAGTGACTGCCGGGGATCTGCAAATCGTCGCCGCCGTGCAACAACATCGCCTCGAAGCCCGCCGGGGAAATGCGCTCGTCTGGACCGCGATGGCCGATGCCCGCATCAGCGGAGATCCATTGGTCGTCGGCGACACCGTGCTCTACGGCGCGCACGATGGCTGCGTGTATGGCGTCGCACTGCGGGACGGCACGCCGCGCTTCCGCGTGCTGCTCGCGCCTGCCCGCCGGTTCGTCGTGGCGAACGGCCAGTTGGAAAGCGCATGGCCGGTCTATGGCCTCGCGATGATGGACGGAAAAGTCGTGGCCTCCGCAGGCACCCACCCGGCGATCGGCGGCGGCGTGGCCGTCGCCGCACTCGATCCGCGCACGGGTGCCATGGCCTGGCGCACGATGCTCGCGCAGCGCCCGAATCCCATTCTCGCCGGCGGCGGAAAAGCCACGCGCATCGCGGATACTTCCTTCCTCAACAGCGTCCCCGTGATCGCGGATGGGCGCATCACCCTCGGTGGCACGAACCGCGTCTTCGGCTCCTTCACCTTCACCCCCGGCGAGACCGCCGAGAGCCTCAGCAGCCGGCTGACCAATCCGGAACCCGGCAAGAAAAAATGAGCCCGTGCGCGGCCTGCGACCTTTGCGTGAGGCTATTTCGACCGGCTGCTAAGGCGTCTGAATCCCGCGGGTGATTCTGTTATTCGGAAAAAAAGACCCACGCCCGTCCTCCATGCTCACACGCCGCACCTTTCTCCACCGCACTTCCGCCGCCGCCGCCGCGCTCTCGTTTCCCGCAGTCGTGCGGTGTGCGAATCCAAACTCAAATCTGCAGATCGTCGCCGTCGGCTGCATGGGAAAAGGGTTGAGCGACATCGCGGGGACGGGCTCGCATCCGCAGGCAAAGTTCGTCGCGTTCTGCGATGTGGACACGGGGCGTTTCCGCGACGCGGACAAGCAATTTCCCGGCACGCCGCACTACCAGGACTGGCGCGAGATGTTTGCGAAACTGAGCGACACGTTCGACGCAGTGACGGTCTCGACGCCGGATCACTGGCACGCGCCGGTCGCGATGGCGGCGATGAAATTGCGCAAGCATGTGCATTGCCAGAAGCCGCTCGCGCATACGGTGTGGGAGGTGCGGCAGATGCGGCGGCAGGCGGAAATTTCGAAGGTGATCACGCAGATGGGAAACCAGATCCACAGCCACGAGTCGTACCGCACGGGCGTGAAACTGATCCAAGACGGCGTCATCGGGAAAATCAAAGCCGTGCATTCATGGCAGCCAAATCCCGGCAACAAATACTCGGGCCTCTCGAAGCGCCCCGCGCCGTCGGGCGCGGTGCCGCCGGCGACGCTGAACTGGGATCTGTGGATCGGCCCCGCGCCGATGCGCGACTACGAGCCGGATCTCTATCATCCGTTCAATTGGCGCGACTGGCAGGATTTCGGCGGCGGCACGATGGGCGACTTTGGCTGCCACATCCTCGACCCCGTTTTCACCGCGCTGGAACTCACCGCGACGATCAGCATCCGCGCGGAAAACACTGGGCTGAACGAGGAGACGTGGCCTGCGTCGGAGACGGTGAACTACATTTTTCCCGGCACCAGATGGACGGCGGAAAAGACGCTGCCGCTCACCTGGTACGACGGAGGACGCCAGCCCGACCACGCGCTCACGCAGATGCCCGAGGACGCGAAAATGCCCGGCGGAGGATCACTTTTCATCGGCGAAGGCGGGACGATGATCCTGCCGCACGTCGCGCTGCCGACGCTTTATCCGGTGGCGAAATTTGCGGACTTCAAAATCGAAAAGGTCGCGAGTTCAAGTCACTATCACGCGTTCGTGGAGGGCGCGATCGGCTCCACGAAGACGAGCGACGGCTTCCACTACGCCGGCCCGCTCGCGGAGGCCGTACTGCTCGGCAATGTCGCCACGCGCGTGCCGGAACAGCTCCTCGAATGGGACGCGGAAAACCTGCGTGTGAAAAATTCCGAGGCCGCGACGAAGCTGCTCACGAAGGCGTATCGCGAGGGCTGGAAGCTCGACGCGGCAAGCTGAGACGCTGGCTCGACATGAGTTGAGCCGCGCAGCTTGAATCGTCGCATGGCGAAAAAGCGCAGCGACGCGCAACCTCCAGTTCCGATCCCACCGGCGGCACCGCGCAGTTCGCGCGGCGCGGTGTTGGCGTGCGTGGCCGCGGTCGTCGCAATCATGGGCGCGGTTGCATGGTGGAAATTTGCCAAGCACGGCGAGACGCCATCCACGGCACCGGGGCAGCGCGCGGAAAAGACTGCAACGACACCGGAGCTGAAACCAACGCCCGCCATGCCGCCGCTGCTTGAACCGGAGGCGCAGGTCTTCGCACGGTACGCGGGATCGCAGAGCTGCCGCGAGTGCCATGCGACGCAGTTTGAGTCGTGGGCGAAGTCGAATCATGGCAACGCCGAGCGGCTGCCGAATGCGGCGCTCGACACTGCGGCATTCTCGCCGGAACGCACTTTTCACCACGGCACGCAGGACTCGTCTGCGACGCAAGTGGACGGGAAGCCTGTGGTGAAGACGCTCGGTTTTGACAACAAGCATGAGGCGTATCCGATCGCGCGCGTCATCGGCCACGATCCGCTGCGGCAGTATCTCGTCGAGCGGCCGGGCGGGCGTTTCCAGACGCTGGAGGTCGCATTTGATCCGAAGCGGAACGATTGGTTCGATGTTTACGGAAACGAGGATCGCACGCCCGGCGAATGGGGGCACTGGACGGGGCGCGGCATGTCCTGGAATGCGATGTGTGCGAACTGCCACAACACGCGCCTGCGGAAAAACTATGACGAGGCGGCGGATGTTTACCACACGACGATGGCGGAGATGAGCGTCGGCTGCGAGTCGTGCCACGGGCCGATGAAGGCGCACGTGGAATGGCGGAAGCAGTATCCGAACAGCAAGGAGCCGGACCCGACTGTTAAAAAATTGACGCGCGATCAGACATTCGACACGTGCGGCTCGTGCCATGCGCGACGGCGCGAACTCACGGGGGATTTTGTGCCGGGCGATTCTTTTGCGCACCACTTCCAACTCTCGACGGTGGACGAGAGCGATCTGTATTTTCCCGACGGACAAATCCGCGATGAGCTTTACGAATACGGCTCCTTTCACGGCAGCAAGATGCACACGGCAGGGGTGCGCTGCGTGGACTGCCACGACCCACACGCCGCAAAGCCGCGGCTGCCCGGCAATGCGCTGTGCCTGCGCTGCCACACCGGCGCGCCGGGCCAGATTCCCGGGAGCACGGTGATCGCGCCGGTGATCGATCCGGTCGCGCACAGCTTTCACAAGGCGGACAGCGCGGGCGCGCAGTGCGTGAATTGCCACATGCCAGTCACATCGTACATGCAACGGCACGGGCGGCATGATCACGGCTTCACGATCCCCGATCCGCTGCTCACAAAAAATACGGGCACGCCGAACGCGTGCAACAAATGCCACACGGACAAGGACGCCGACTGGTCGCTCGCCGCGACGGAGAAATGGTGGGGCGAAAAAATGAAGCGTCCCTCGCGCGAGCGTGCGCTGCGGGTCGCGGAGGCGCGTGCAAATCCGGGCGGTTCATCCGCGCCGCTGCTCGCGCTGATGCGGGAGGAGCCGAACGGGTATTGGAAAGCGTCGCTCCTCCGTCTGCTCGCGCCGTGGAGCGGCGAGCCGGAAGTGGCGCGCGCATTTCTCGAATACTCGCAGCACGCCGACCCGCTCGTGCGAACCGCGGCGGTGCAAGCGCTCGAATCCGTCAGCGGCGCGGAGGCCGCGGCCGCGCGGCAAGTGCTCACGCGACGGCTGGAGGACCCCGAGCGCGCGGTGCGTGTCGCGGCCGCATCGGCGCTGCACCAGCCGCTCGATCCGGCGTCGCGCGCATCGCGCGAGGTGATGCACGCGCTGGACCTCGCTGCGGATCAGCCGACGGGGCAGCTTCAGAAAGGCGCATGGGCGCAGGCCCACGGCGACCCTGCGGGCGCACTGAAGCATTTTGAACGCGCTGTTTCGTGGGATCCAAATTCGGGCGGCATCCGGCATGAGTATGCGATCCTGCTCAGCTCGGTGGGACGTACGGCGGAGGCTCTCACGCAGATGCGGGAAGCTGTAACGCTGGAGCCGAAGCAGGCGGAGTTTCACTTCAAGCTCGCGCTCGCGTGGAACGAGTCGGGCAACATGCAGAATGCGGTGAAGGAATTTGAGGAGACAGTGAAGGTGGACCCGAAGCACGCGCGCGCGTGGTACAATCTCGGCCTCGCTCGCAATGCGCTCGGCGAGACGGATGCGGCGATTCAATCGCTGCGCAGCGCGGAAACTGCCGACCCGCGCGATGCCCGGATTCCGTTTGCCCGCGCGACGATTCACGCGCGGCTGCGACAGATCGCGGAGGCACGCGAAGCTGCGAAGCGCGCATTGGCGATTCAGCCGGATTACCAGGACGCGCAGCAACTGCTGCAATCGCTCGGACGCTAGCGGGACAACGTAGGCGGTGCTGCAAAACTCCGCCTCCTTTGTTGCGCCCGCCGCGGCGCGTCTGGCATGAAGTGCGCATCGCACTGCACACCTCTGATTATCAACTGCTCGACAGCGGCGGGTTCCAGAAACTCGAGCGCTTCGGAGACATCGTGCTCGCGAGGCCTTGCGCGCAGGCAGTGTGGCGTCAGTCGCGGCCCGATCTATGGCGCACGGCGACGGCGACTTTTTCCCGCGAAAATGGCAACCGCTGGCAGGGGCGCGAGAAGCTGCCCGCGACATGGGGCATCGAGGTGGACGGCATTGCATTCCAGCTCAGTTCGACCGACTTCGGGCACCTCGGGATTTTCCCCGAACAGCGCGAGCAGTGGCAGCGCATCGCGCACGATTGCGCCGAATTCCGCGCGGCCCACGAGCGCGCGCCGCGCGTGCTGAATCTCTTCGCATACTCGGGCGGCAGTACGCTCGCCGCCGCGCGCGCGGGCGCGGAGGTGTGCCATGTGGATGCCTCGAAGGGCATGGTCGAGTGGGCGCGGAAAAATGCGGAGCTGAACGGACTGCGGGAAAAACCGATCCGCTGGATCGTGGACGACGTGACGAGATTCCTCGAGCGCGAGTTGCGCCGCGGGCAGCGCTACGACCTGCTCATCCTCGACCCGCCGAGCTACGGGCGCGGCGCGAAGGGCGAGATTTTCAAAATCGAAAATGATCTGCCGAAGCTGCTCTCGCTCCTCGCGCAGTTGTTCAGCGCCGCGCCGATCGGCGTGCTCATCTCCTGCCACACGCCGGAACTCACGCCCATCTCGCTGCATCATTTGCTCCTTCAGGCATTCGGCGAAAATGGAACGCTGCACCACGGCGAAATGCTTCTGCACGGCGACGCCGGGACGCTGCCCGTCCCGAGCGGCAGCTTCTGCCGGTGGACATGTAAGGCGGGACGCTGACGCGCACGCAGCCAAGCACGTCAACGCACGATTTCGCTGATTTCGCGGACGTGGAATATGCTCACCTCGCCACGCTCAAGATATTTTTTGGTGCCAAGCTTTCCTTTGATCACCACATGCATCCCTTCGCGAATGGTTGCGAAGGCTGCGGGCGGCAGACTGAGTTCGAGCTTTTTGCCCTTCTCGTCGCGCAGCACCCAGCCGGTGGTCTCGCCACCGATGGCGACGTGGCGTTCAAGCACACCCGTGCGGGTGATTTCATCGGCCGGTGCGGCATCTGCAAACGGGAGCGGAACAATCGCCTGTGGCAGTGTGCCGCTGGATGCGGCGAAGGCTGGAATACTCACGGATATGGCAAGCAATGCCGCAGCAAGTGCTGATGGGAAGGCGTGGCGGCGGAGAATGGTTTTCATCGGTGTGTGATTTGAGGTTTGGGATTTTGACTGCGAAGCAACGTGCGGGATTCAGCGGGCGCGGACCGCGACAGGCGCGATGAAGACTGGCACCGGGGCAACCGGCACGGCGAGCGTGATGCGCGGTGCGAGCGGAGTGACGGTGAGACCGGATGCGGTCGTCGCGTGCAATTGGTTCGTGGCAGCGACACCGCCGCCGATGGCTGCGGACATGCCGGGCGAAAGCGGCGCGGCGGACGCGGTGGTGATGAGCATCGTGGTGAACAGGGCAAGGAGTGAGGTTTTCATGAATGGATGGTTGGTTGAATTAGAGTCTGGTTCACAGCTTACTTACCTGCATCCGGTCGGACTCTGCGCGCCAGTGCAGATTTTTTCCCGAGACCGCAGCCATGTGGTTTTACGCTTTGAGTCACCGGGAAAAAATCTACCGTCCCGCCTATGACGATCCGCGACGATGAGGCTGATGGAACGGCCGTCCCTGCCCGCGATCTGGCGCGGCTTTTCGGCGCGACCCTGCTCACGCAGCGCGAAGACGCCGTGCTCGAAGCGCTCCGCAGCGACTGTGAGCAGATCGAGGGCGCTCCATTCCAGCCAGGGGAAACCATCGGCGGGCGCTACGAGGTGCGGAAGATTTTTCGTGGCGGATTCGGGCTGGTCTACATCTGCCACCAGCTCGGCCCCGAGGGATATGCGCGCATCGGAAAGATGGTCGCGCTCAAGACTCCGCTCCCGCGCCATCTCGCCAATTTGGAATTGCGCGAGAGATTCATCGCTGAGGCCGCGCACTGCGTCGCGCTCGGCCCGCACCCGAATCTCGTGTTCGCGTATGGCGTCGTGGAGCATAACCGCCTGCCATTTCTCGTGCTCGAGTACATCCCCGAGGCGCGCAGCCTCGTGGATGAAATCATCGCGCGCACGACCGACTGGCGCACGACGCTGCGCACCGCTCTCGGCATCGCGCGCGGCCTCACCTTTGCAGGCCTCGTGCATGGCGATCTGAAACCGCAGAACATCCTGCTCGGTCCCGACGGCGCGGCAAAGGTGGCGGACTTCGGCCTCGCCCTTTCGCCCGATGATGTGGCGGATGAGATGACACTCGCAGGCACGCGTGGTTTTCTCGCGCCGGAAATGTTTTCCGGCCACCCGGCGCGCACCGTCGCGACGGATGTCTATGCCTTCGGCGTCGCCTTTTTCTCTCGGCCACTCACTGCTTTCCATTTCCCCCGGACGAAGCCGCTTCCAATGTGAGGCCAGCCGCGCCTGACCCGCGCGAAATCGTGACTGAAATCCCGGCGGACGTTGCATCACTGATCCTGAGCTGCCTCGACAGGAATCCCGCGCGGCGCCCCGCC
>JANXZI010000063.1 GCA_025355595.1 Spartobacteria bacterium | reverse complement strand
CGGCCTCGCAGCCGGCCGCACCGAGGGCGATGGGGGCGTGTTCGCCGAATCCTTCGCGCGCATCTTTTTCCGCAACTGCGTCGCCACGGGCGAACTCTACCCGTACGACGCCGCCGAGCGCCTCTGCGAAAAAATCAAGACCGGCGACATCGCCATGCTCGACCTCGACGCCGACACGCTCACCGTGAACGGCACGACCTACCCGCTCAAGCCGCTCGGCGAAGTGCGCCCGGTCATTGATGCCGGCGGCGTCTTCGACTACGCGCGCCAGACGGGCATGCTCCCCGCGCAGAAGTAGCCGCGCTTGTGAAAGCACGGGCTGATTTTCCGGCTGCGTATCCCGCAGCGTGAAAACGCACTTGAATCCGCGCGGCAGTCCTGCCAGATTCCCCGTGCAACGCGGGTATAGCTTAGTGGTAAAGTTCCAGTCTTCCAAACTGGCCAGGAGGGTTCGATTCCCTCTACCCGCTCTCCCCCTGTGTTTATCAGGGTTCCAGGGCGATTGGAGGTTTAAAAAACGGTAGAGTGCAAACAGGATTGCAAACAAGTCCGCCGTTTTCTGGGAGTATCCGCCCGCGTCCAGGGCTGACTTCGCGCCGCTAAATTTGCGGCGGTAAATCGGTTGCCTCGGTTTCATTCAGTGTGTAGCTTTTACTACACACCCCATGAGCGCGACTGACTCTTTCGGAAATTTTCTCCGCACCCGCCGCCAGCGGAAGGCAGGCGATGATCCCTCGTTCTCCCTGCGTAAGCTCGCCAATCGCATCGGCATCGAGCCGTCCTACCTCAGCAAGATTGAGCGCGGTCATCAGCCGCCCCCCGGAGAGGACACTATCCGCAAAATTGCGGATGAACTCGGCGAGGATCGCGATGCCATGCTCGCCCTTGCCGGCAAGGTTTCCTCCGATCTTCTCGAAATCATCCGCCAGCGGCCCGCGGTCGTCGCCGAACTGCTCCGCGCCATTCGACGCGCGCCGGCCCGGCGCATCACCGAAATGTCCCGAGAAGTTCGCGACGGCGAGTGGTGATCGTCCATTGCCTGAGATCCGCACCACTCCCTCGGAAAACCTCACACAACAACCAACCTCCCGTCCGCCATGATCACACTCCAGTCCGATTCCCTCACGTTTGCATTCCCCGAAATCGCCGCCGCTCTCCGGCCCCTCGTGGAAGCCCACGTTCGCGCAACGCTCCCCCGCATTCTCGCAGACGATCGCCGCGCTGCGTGCAAATCCCTGCAACATCCCCGCGACCATTACGTGCGGGACGATACGGGCGCGCGGGAGACCGCGATTCGTGCAATCGTCTCCGCCACTCCCGAGCAAATTGAAACCGCGCTTCGGAAGGCGTGTCTGGGTGCGGCAAATCTCGGCGAGCACGCTTCGCCTCTCGCGGTGGAGATTGCATTCCAGCGCACGCTGCGGATTCCCGACGATGGCAAGACCTACCCGCTCCCCGCGGGACTCGGGAATTTTCCCCTCCGGCATGTGGACGACTTTGCGGACTCCGTGCCCGCGAGCTGGGTGACACGGGGCGGCGTGATGATGCCGATGCACCAGAGCGAGGCGTTGTGGATCCGCTTTCACGGTTCCGGCGGCTACCCGTTTGCAGTGAAAGTCGGCGCTGGAAAAATCAATGCGGTGACCGGCGAGGCGTGGACGGCCGGGTTGCAGCGGGAGCCGCAAAACTACCTCGTGCTGCCGGAACAGCCGTGGCTCGACGGCTTCGCAGTTTCCAAGGGTGTCATCCGGCAATTCGTCGCGATGCCGCTCGGCGGCGGCTACTCAGTGGAGGAACAAATCACTGGCCGGGCGGATACCGGCGGCATCCAGCTTCAGGTTTTCCCGGTGAAGGCAGAGGCTCATTTTCGGAGGAGCATCGTGCGGCGATTGCCGCGCAGTATCGAGAACATCCTGGAATTTCTCGTGGAAGACTGGTTCCGAGTCAGTTCCGTGCGGGAGGAAATGTTTGGGAGGCTTTACGCCAAGCCCGACGCGGGCGACCTGATGCGCCTCGGAGCCGGCGGCACGATGCGGCAGGAAATCTACGCCGATCCCAATGATTTTGCGGATTGGGATACCACACTCAC
>JANXZI010000561.1 GCA_025355595.1 Spartobacteria bacterium | reverse complement strand
CGGAGGGAAATGAACCGGGCCATGAAAGGCAAGCTCGATTTATCATCTCGGGTCACGCTTGCGCGACACGCAAACGAGTCCTTAGGCCGCACGAGGTGGCCGATGTGATTGCGTGGCTGCGCACGAAGTGACTTAATCAGTGCGTGTCCGTTTCGCCGATCGAATTTGCCCGCAGCTACCAGCCCCGAGCCATCCGCCACGTGCTGATGGATTGGGATGGCACGACTTCGCTCAGTCGGGGCGGTTGGGCGGACATCATGGCCACGCTGTATGCGGAGCACCTGCCACGGCGCGCTGATGAGGATGATGCGGCGCGGAGGAACTTTGCGCGGGTGGAACTAATGACGCTGAACGGCCAGCCGAGCATCCACCAGATGGCGCATCTCGCCGAACTCGTGCGGCAGCGGGGCGGCGCGGCGGAGTCGGCGGAACATTATCACGATGAGTTTCAGCGCCGACTCGGCGAGACGGTGCGCGCCCGGCTCGCACGCGCGCGGCAGGAGCCGCCGGGCACGGATTCGCTGCTCGTGCGCGGAGTGCGCGGGCTTTTTGATGCGCTGCGTGCACGCGGCATCGCGCTCACGCTCGCGACGGGCTCGGTGATGCACGAGGTGCGGCACGAGACGGAGCTGCTCGATGTCGCGCGATATTTCGGCGCGATGCACGGCCCGGAGAGCCTCGATGATCGGACTTTTTCAAAAGGCGCGATCATTTCGGAACTGCTGCGCAATCACGATCTCCACGGCGCAACGCTGCTGGCATTCGGCGACGGGGCGGTGGAAATCCGCGAGACGAAGGCCGTCGGCGGGATCGCAATCGCGGTGGCAAGCGACGAGGAAAACCCCGGCTCCGGCCGCGTGGATGCCGCGAAGCGAGAGACGCTGCTCGCCGCGGGCGCGGATGGCGTGATTGCGGACTTTCATCACGCGCAGCAGATCGTCGCGGCACTCATCGCTCCATGAACCAATACGATCCTCTGGAAATCCGCACGCATCCGCTGGCAGGGCGCCGCAGCCTTTTGTCCGCCGATGAAATCATCCTGGATCCCGACTCCACTCCGGCGACGACCGGAGTGCCGGCGACCATCGCAGACGCCGCGAAAAGTATTCGCACGGCACGCGCGCGCGGTGCGGCGGTGATCCTGATGTATGGCGCGCACCTGCTGCGCAACGGCGCGGCGCGCATCGTCACGGAACTGATGGAGCGCGGTTGGATCACGCACATCGCGACGAACGGCGCGGGCACGATTCACGACTGGGAATTTGCGTGGCTCGGGCGCTCGTGCGAGAGCGTCGAGCAGAATGTCGCGACCGGGACATTCGGCGCGTGGGAGGAGACCGGGCGCAACATCCATCTCGCGCTGCTCGCGGGCGGGCTGCGCGGCGAAGGCTACGGCGCGGCGCTCGGGCGTTTCATCCACGAGGACGGCTGCACTTTTCCTGCACCGGAGGAATTGCGCGAGGCGCTCACGCACCCGGCTGCAGATGCTTCCGCGCAGGCGGAGGTGCTGACGGTGATGCGACGCCACGCGCTCGCGGCGGGACGGCACGAGGTGATCCACAAATGGAAACACGCATCCATCCTCGCGCAGGCGTTCCGGCTCGGCGTGCCCGCGACAGTGCATCCGGGGATCGGCTACGACATCGTGTCCTGCCATCCGCTTTTCAATGGAGCTGCGATCGGACGCGCGGCGGAAACGGATTTTCACTCGATCTGCGCGAGTGTGGATCGGCTTGATGATGGCGTGCTGCTCGCCGTCGGCTCGGCAGTCATGGCACCGCAGGTTTTTGAAAAGAGCCTGAGCTGCGTCCACAACGTGCGCTTTCAAAATGATCGGCCCGCGGTCGCGGGGCACAGCATTTACGTCGTGGATTTGCAGGATGGCGGGAACTGGGATTGGTCGCAGGGCGAGCCGCCGAAGACTTCCGCCGCGTACTACCTGCGGTTCTGCAAAAGCTTTTCGCGCATGGGCGGCGCGATGCAATACGCGCAGTGCGACAACCTCGCATTCGTCCACAATCTCCTGCACGCGCTGCGCGGCTGAGCGATGACCCCGGAGCGATTCACCGAACTTACCGCGCGCTACGCCACGCTGCGCATCGCCGTGGTGGGCGACTTCTGCCTCGACCGCTACCTCGATATCGATCCCGCGAAAAGCGAGACATCCATCGAAACAGGACTGCCAGTACACAATGTCACCGGCGTCCGTTCGCAGCCCGGAGCGGCGGGGACAATCCTCGGCAATCTCGTCGCGCTCGGCGCGGGTGCTGTGCTGCCGGTCGGATTTTGCGGCGAGGACGGCGAGGGCTATGAACTGCTGCGCGCGCTGCACAGGACTCCACGTGTGAAGCTCGGCGCGTTCATCCAGACACCAGAGCGCCGCACATTTTCCTACACGAAGCCGCTCGTCCATGAGCCAGGGCAGACGCCTCGCGAACTCAGCCGGCTCGATCTGAAAAACTGGACGCCGACGCAGTCGTGGGGGATTGGCGAGGTCGTTTGCAAATCTTGCAGCTCAGCACGGCAGCGGAAACTTGCGGCTGAAGGCGTGGACTACATCGCGGCTTCGGGCGTGTGGCAGACGAAGTCGGTGATGTCCGTCATTTCGTCGTCTTTCATGCCGCGTTGGCGGTCGCTTCGCTTGCGAGCAGGCTGCGGAAAACTTGGAGCCAGTGCTGCTTTTGCCGGAGCACGGGTGCGGACGGGTCGAGCCGTTTTTCAAGGCACAGGCGCGACGTTGCGTCGGAGAGCCGCAGGAGGCGGGAGCCGTCGGCGAGCTTCACGAGGTCAATCTGGATTTCGGGGTTCATGGTCCTGCGTCAGGGGAACTGAAACATTTCCAGCATCCGATTCAAGTTCGATGGTGTCGCGGGGCCGAGTTGTCCGTGCATCTCGTAGGCGATGCGGTCGAAGTCCTGCTCGTTGAGTTCGAGGACGGAGTCCGGCGAGGGATCGGCGGCGACGGTGGCTGCTTCGAGCACTTCGTGGTAGAGCGTCACGGAGAGTTCGCGTTCATCGAGGCCGTCGCTTACAACGATCTCGAAACGGTGTCCGATGATACTCGTCTTCGCGAGTGCGGGCCGGCCGATGGCGTCTGCGAATGGCTAGCGCGAAGTTTCGATGCGCGAGAGTGTGAATCTGCCGACCAACTGTGCGTTTTGAAAAGACGAGAGATCCATCATTTTGCATCAGTCGTGGCCGACTGCGCTCAGCGCCTCAGAACGGCAGGGGGAACTTGCGGCTGAAGGCGTGGACTTCTTCGCGGAGTTTGGCGATTTGCGTGGCGTCTTCGCGGGCGGTGAGCGCGCGGTGGAGGAAGTCGGCGATGTCCATCATTTCCTCCTCCTTCATGCCGCGCGTGGTGACGGCGGGGGTGCCGATGCGGATGCCGCCGCCTTTCGTGATTGGCTCGGTATCGAAGGGGATGCCGTTTTTGTTCACGGTGATGCCGGCCTGGTCGAGGATGGCGCTGGCGACGGCGCCGTTGAGGCCCTTGGGGCGGAGATCCACGAGCATGAGGTGGTTGTCCGTGCCGCCGCTGACGATGCGGTAGCCGTGGTGCGCGAGGCGCGCGGCGAGGGCTTTGGCGTTGGAGATGATTTGCACGGCGTATTGCTTGAACGACGGCTGGAGCGCCTCGTGGAAGCAGACGGCTTTCGCGGCGATGACGTGTTCGAGCGGGCCGCCCTGGATGCCGGGGAAGACCTGCGAGTCAATGCCCTTCGCATACTTCTCCTTGCAGATGATGATGCCGCCGCGCGGGCCGCGCAGGCTCTTATGCGTGGTCGTGGTGGTGAAGTCGGCGAGCGCGCAGGGGTTCGGGTGCTGTCCGCCCGCGACGAGTCCGGCGATGTGCGCCATGTCCACGAAGAGGTATGCGCCCACGCTGTCGGCGATTTCGCGCATGCGGGCGAAGTCAATGATGCGCGGGTAGGCGCTCGCGCCGGCGGTGATCATCTTCGGCTTCACTTCGAGCGCGACCTTCGCGAGCGCGTCGTAGTCAATGCGCTCGTCCTGCGCGCTCACGCCGTAATGCGTGACGGCGTAGAAGCGTCCGCTGAAGTTCGCCTTGTGCCCGTGCGTGAGATGGCCGCCGTGCGCGAGGTTCATCGTGAGGATTTTGTCGCCGGGCTGGAGGACGGAAAAATAGACGGCGGTGTTCGCCTGCGAGCCGGAGTGCGGCTGGACGTTCACGTGCTCGGTGCCGGGGAAGAGCTGCTTCACGCGATCGATTGCGAGCTGCTCGATGACGTCCACATTTTCACATCCGCCGTACCAGCGGCGTCCGGGGTAGCCCTCGGCGTATTTATTCGTGAGGCAGGAGCCCTGCGCTTCCATCACGGCGGCGCTGGTGAAGTTCTCACTCGCGATGAGTTCGATGTTTTCAAACTGCCGCTTGTGCTCGTGCTCGATGGCGGTGAAGACCGCGCTGTCCACTTCGGCGAGCGTGTCGCCGCCGCCGTCCACGCCGTGCTCGATTTTCTCGACGCGGCGCGCGTGGCGTCCGCCCTCGAATTCGGCGCTGAGGAATGCTTCGACGATCGCGGGGGCTGCGTTCGGAGCGACGTTCACCGCGCCGAGGCAGAGGACGTTCGCGTTGTTGTGCTGGCGTGTGGTGCGCGCGTCGGCGGCATTCGTAACGACGGCAGCGCGAATGCCGCGGTGGCGGTTTGCGGCGATGCTCATGCCGATGCCGGTCTTGCAGACAAGCACGCCGAGGTCGGCTTCGCCTGCCATCACCTGCGCGCTCACGAGCGCGGCGAAGTCCGGGTAGTCCACCGAGTCGGCACTCTGCGTGCCGACATCGTGCACGGTGAAGCCCTTGTCCTTCAGAAAAGTGTGGAGCGCGGCTTTCACCTCGACGCCGCCGTGGTCCGCGCCGAGCGCGATGCGGAGGGTGGACTTCGAGGCGGCTGTGGGGGTCGGGTTGGTGGCGGTGGTCATGTCGGATGAATCAATAAATTTGAGGAGGTCGGGCGTCGCTTTGTGCAGCACTTCGCGCGTTTGCAGGTAGGCGTGGAGGCCCTGACCGATCGGGTCGGGCACCTCGGGGTTGTCGGCGAGCTCGGGCGTGAATTCGCACGCGAGCCACACCTTTTCATCGGCCTCGGGGAAGAACGTGAGGATGGCGTCCATGTGCGAGCGCGTCATCGCAAAGATGTGCGTGGCCCACTCGACGAGTTCATCGCTGAGCGGCTGCGAGCGGATGTCGGCGATGTCAATATTCCACTGGCGGAGCGCGATGACGCTGTTTTCGCTCGCGGGCTGACCGTGGCCGGTCGCGACCCCCGCGGAGGCCACGGAGATGTCGCCGCGCCGCTGTGCAGCATGGCGCAGGAGACCCTCGGCCATGGGGCTGCGGCAGATGTTCCCGGTGCAGACGAAGAGGATGCGCTTGTGATTGGGCACGATGAAGGGCGG
>JANXZI010000521.1 GCA_025355595.1 Spartobacteria bacterium | reverse complement strand
TTCGATTTTGAAAGTCTTTCCCGCCCCGCATCTCAGCTTCCCCCAATTCCATGAAAAACTGCTCGCCCGGCCTTCCCATTCACTCCCGCCGCGACTTCCTTCGCGCGACGAGTGCGGGCTTCGGCTGGCTCGCCTTCGCCGCGCTTCAGGCTGCGGAGAAGAAATCCTACGTGAGTCCGCTCGCGCCGAAGCCGGGGCATCATCCTGCGCGGGCGAAGCGCGTCATCTTCATGTTCATGAATGGCGGGCCGAGCCATCTGGAGACGTTCGACTGGAAGCCCGAGCTGAAAAAGGTCGGCGCGGGCGGACATCACCAACTCCTCGGCTCCGTGCTCGATTTCAAGGAATCCGGAAAGAGCGGTCTCATGATCTCCGAGGCATTCCCGAACCTCGCGCGCTGTGCCGATGACCTCTGCCTGCTGAACGGCATGACGACGAGCAACCCCGGACATCAGGCCGCAGTTGTCGCGCTGCACACGGGGAGCGAAAATTTCATCCGCCCCTCGATGGGTGCGTGGATCACCTACGGCCTCGGCACGGAAAGTTCCGACCTCCCCGGCTACGTGACGATCGATCCCATCTCCGATCTCGGGGGCGCGGGAAACTACGGCTCGGCATTTCTCCCTGCGACATTTCAGGGCACGCGCATGGGCGACAGCGGGCGCGGACTGCCGAATCTCGATCCCCGCGCGGACGACGTGCGCCAGCGCCGGCAGATTGATTTCATCCAATCGCTGAACCGCCGCACCCTCGCGCGTCGCGACTTGGCGAACCCCGAACTCGAGGGCGCGATCGCGTCGCTGGAACTCGCGTACAAAATGCAGACCTCCGTCCCCGGCGTGCTCGATCTCGCTGCCGAGCCCGCGCCCATCCGCTCGCTCTACGGCGTGGACGACGCCGAGACTGCGCGCTTCGGCTCGCAGTGTCTCATGGCGCGGCGGCTTGCGGAAAAGGGCGTGCGTTTCATCCAACTCACGAGCACCGGCTGGGATCACCACAACAATCTCCGGCAGGGAATCACCGATCGTTCCGCCGCGATTGACAAGCCCATCGCCGGGCTCATCGCCGACTTGAAACAGCGCGACATGCTCAAGGACACGCTTCTGCTCTGGGGCGGCGAATTCGGACGCGGCGCGCATGACGACAAGGGCGACAGCAACGGACGCGGCCACAATGCGAAGGGCTTCAGCATGTGGATGGCCGGAGGCGGCGTCTGCGGCGGCCTGCGCTACGGCGCTACCGACGAACTCGGCCAGGCCGCGGTGGATGGCAAAATGGACACGCACGATCTCCATGCCACAATCCTCCACCTGCTCGGCCTCGACCACGAGGCGCTCACCTACAACTACGCGGGCCGCGACTTCCGCCTCACGAATGTCTCCGGCAAAGTCGCGAGCAAGATTCTCGCGTGATCTTGCAACAGAGCGGCGGGCTCATCCCATCGTTCGAAGATCACCGGACTTATGAGGCGCGCGGTTCGGATCGTCGGCGCGCTCGGGAGAGCGCGGACGTGGGCTTCCACCCACGCCTACCAGTTTCACGCGTCCGGCTAATTCCGAGAGGTGGTCTCAGCCCTCGATGGTGTTGATCTCGACGGGCTCGACTTTCACGCCGAGTTCCTCGAGCCACGCGATGGCCCGCTTAATTTCCTCGCGCTCGCCGTCGAACTCGAGGCAGACGAGGCCGACTTCCTCGTTCACGCTGGCTTGCCGGATGTTCGTGGTGACCTCGAATTTTTTGCACAGCTCCCAGACGATCGGGCGCGTGACGAGCCGGGTAGGATACATGAGCCAGAGGCGGGTAGTTTCGGAGGCCATGGGGCGGTGCGGTGGGTGAAAGATTGGGCGGCTGTCGGAGACTCGGCGGGGTGACTGGTGATTGGTGACTACTGAATAGTGACTAGTCACCGGGCAGATGACACCACCTTTCGGTCACTTTAGATGACATCACTTTTCGGTCAGTCGCATTGAAGTGCGGTTGATGGACGGGGTTGGTGATGGGGAGGCCACGAGGAAAAATAATCTCTTCCCCATCGTCGTCAAATCATCGTGCTGCACTCCTAAGGTCACTCGCAACGCGCCATCGCCAGACGCCTCCATATCTCCCTGGCTGCAATGCAGCACTGGCTCGCTCGCGCGGCCGCACTGGGCATCCATTTTACAGGTCCGCACCAGAATGCGCACGCCGCTGCGAACTCGATGGGCCCACGCGAACCCTGCGCTTTTGCAAGCTCCAACGTCGTGAACCCAAGCACCAGCCGCTCACCAAAAAACGCCACCTCAAAGGTCACTGGCGTCTCGGTGGACCCAAGTGACCGAAAGGTGGTGTCATCTGCCCGCGGACGCGGCACTAGCACTACGAGGGCGGGGACTCTTTCGCAGCTTCAGCGTTCGCCGGCAGTGCGCGGGGCTGCCCCGGGGAGGCTCCGCCGAAGAACCGCTGGAACAGCGTGCGATGCGCGGATCTTCCGGATTCCTCCTCGCTGAGTTCCTGCCACGCGGCCTGCTTCGCCTGCTCCCACGGCGAGGCAAATCCCGGTGCCGCCACGGTCATCTTTTTCTCCGCGCGCGCAAAAATCTCGAGCTCTCGTGCGAGCTTTTGCTCCGGCTGCGAACTGAGCGCCTGCACCTTCACGCGCAGGTTCTCGTTGTCCTTCCGCAATGCTTCCAGCTCGCTTTTCTGCTTCGACACCGCTGCGGCATCGATTTCCATCTTGTCGCTCAGCATCCGGCGATAGCGCGAGTATTCGCCTTTCACGCGGAGCAGATGATAGAGCGCCAGCACGAGCAGAACCGTGAGCAAGACACAGCCTGCACCAAGGGTGGCGGGATGAAACAGGAATTCTTTCATGGCAAAAAAATCACTCCGGCCGGAGGCGGAGCGCCGCTCAGGCGAACATTTCCTCGAAGCGCGAGAGCACACCGGCTTCGCAGCGCAGGATGTTGTTCCCTTCGTCGAGGATCGCCACACGCGGGCGGTGATGCGCGGCTTCCTCCGCGGTCATCTGCGCAAAATTCATGATCGTGAGCCGGTCGCCGATGCTGCCGAGATGCGCGGTCGCACCGTTCAGCTCGATGACACCCGTGCCGCGCGGCCCGTAGATCACGTAGGTCTCAAAACGCGCGCCATTCGCCATGTTGCTCACGAGGATGCGCTCGTACCGCAGGAGCCCGACGGCTTCCGCGATATCCTCGGAGATCGTCATGCTTCCGGTATAGTCCACGCTCGCGCCGGTGACGGTCGCGCGGTGGAGTTTGGATTTCAGCAAGGTCAACTGCATCGCGCGCATCATGCCCGCGTCGGACGGAAATGCAAGGACCGGAGGCTGGCGGTGGAGAAATTTCAAGTTACAAATGACAAACTACAAGAGAGCGCCTGGCGACATCGATCCCTGACAGTCATACCCATTTTGCCCAAATAACCGGACAGGATAGCGGGACGGCGTGTCTCGGGTAGGGTGGGCGTCCCGCCTGCCGTGGCGCGCGTTCCGCGGGCCACCCGGCGGATGATCCGAAGTGTTCCGTACACCAGCTATCTTCCAGTGTATTCCGCGGGACGCGGAATACGGCAGGCGGGACGCCCACCGTACCCGATGCACGCCATCCCGCTTCTTCGCCCATCAGTCATTTTATTTCCAAAAGATGGTATCAGTCGCCGCTCCTGTGTGTTTTGTACTTTGCCTTTTGTGATTTCCACGCCGCACCGCCCTCAAATCTCCGGCCGGTACGTCCGCCCCTTCCACACCACGCCGCGACCGTGCGAGAGCCGCCAACTGTTCAGGCCGATCAGCATCATCAGCAGCAGGCCGAGCGGATGCAGCAGTGCGCCGAACCAACTCGTGCGGAAGCGCGCTGCGAGCAGAAAGCGGATGAAAAAGACGATCCCGATTTGCATTCCCACCACCCACCGCAGCGGCGCGGGCACGACGAAGATCGCGATGAACGGCCAGAAAAAACACGCGGCTTGGAAACAGCCAAAGAGCCAGAAAGTCATGCCGCGATCATCGAACGCCGCGCGCATGTTTTTCGTGAAGCCCTCCCACGTCTCGGCAAACGAGCGGTACATCCGCACGGTGGAAAAATCGAGCGCCTCGCAGTTGAAGAGCCGCTCGCCCTCCGGCATCAGCGCCGCGATCTCGCGACCGAGCGTCACGTCCTCGACGACATGCGCGCGCACGGCCTCGTGCCCGCCGACCCGCACGTAAGCCCGGCGGGAAAAAAACATGAACTGCCCGTTGGCGACGCCCATGCCCCGCACGTCGCGACCCTCCGCGCGCTCCGGTTTCTTTTGAATCCACCGCTGCAACCACAGCGGGCAAAACGAGAGGCCGATGAGCACGATGACGGGGACGATCAGTTTTTCACCGGGCGTGACCGTGAGCAGTCGCGGCCATGCGGAGACGAGCCCCGCGCGATTCCGCTGCGCGTAGCCGACCGCGGCAGTCACGGTGCCCGGCGCGTGCGCGGTGTCGGCATCGGTGAAAAAGAGAAACTCCCCTCGCGCCGCCTGCGAGAGCTGGTGGCAGGCCCAGTTTTTTCCCGTCCATCCCTCGGGCAACGGCGTGCCGCGCAGGAGTCGCACGATCAGATTTGGCCGCGCATTTTTCACATCGGAAAACAGCCGCTCCACGATCGCACCGGTGCCGTCCTCAGAATGATCGTCGAGCACGATCAGTTCGCAGTTTGGATAACCCTGCCGGAGGAGCGAGCCCACGCAGTCCTCGATGCTCCGCTCCTCGTTTCGCGCCGGCACGAGGATCGAGACCAGCGGCGGATTTTCCGGCGGCTCGGATGGCGTGAGCCCGTCGAATGCGCGGAGGTTTGCGAGGACGTTCGCGAGGATCAGGACGAGGCTGCCGACGATGATCCAGTGGTAGATTGTCTGAGCGAGCATCGGGCCGGAACGGAACCGGGCCGCGGGCAAATTGGCAAGCCGGGCGGCACCGGCGCGTTTTATTGTGCGGTAAAAAATGAGGGCGCGACGTTGCGGCCCCGCGCAGCGGATTCATCGCGACCAAGACTCATGCGTGCTTCCCGGAAGATTCCCGCATCCTCCACTTCTGACTTCTGATCATTCACTGTTCACAAGTCACCAGTCACATCTCTCCGCTGCCCACACGCGCCATTTACGAGCGGCGCACGGTCGTCTAGCTTCCGCGCCCTTCGACGATGCCGAAAGTATTTCTCAAGACCTACGGGTGCCAGATGAACGAGCGCGACTCCGAGCAGGTCGCGCGCGATCTCGTCGGGCGCGGCTATGACATCACCGCGGAGGAAAAGGCCGCCGATGTCGTGCTCATCAACACCTGCAGCGTGCGCGATCTCGCGGAGCAGAAGGCGCTCGGGAAAATGGGGCTGCTCGGACGGCTGCGCGCGGACAAGCCCGAGATGGTCTTCGGCTTTCTCGGCTGCATGGCGCAGAGCCGCGGCGGCGAACTCGTGCGCGACATCGCGCATGTGGATCTCGTCGTCGGCACGCAGAAATTTCACAAGGTCGCCGACTACGTGGACCAGCTCGTGCAGCGAAAAATCGCACTGCGCGACCGGCTCATGGACGACGCGCGCTTCAGCATCGTGGACATCGCCGAGGAAGCGGGATCGCAGGACACGATCCGCGAGCACACGCTGAAGGAGCGGCAGGCGACGGCGTTCGTGTGCATCATGCAAGGGTGTAACATGCACTGCACTTTCTGCATCGTGCCGAGCACGCGCGGCTCGGAGCGTTCGCGCCCGATCGCCGACATCGTGCTGGAGGTCGAGGGCCTCGTCGCGCGCGGCGTGCGCGAAGTCACGCTGCTCGGGCAGATCGTGAATCTTTACGGTCGCCAC
>JANXZI010000507.1 GCA_025355595.1 Spartobacteria bacterium | reverse complement strand
TACCTCGCCGACATCGCGAAGGCCGCGGGTGACACGCTGGTTTTGCACGGGGACAATGTCGGCGGTTCGAGCATGGAACTGCACTGGGGCAAGGCGCAGTCGTTTGAAAAAAATCCGTCGGACAAGAACGGCCTCTACTCGGGCGGCAAGAGCCTGCGCGATGATCTGAAGGGCGCGCACTGGGACTTCATCACGATCCAGCAGGCGAGCATCAAGAGCCACGACATCGCGACGTACCGGCCGTTTGCGAAGCAGCTCGCCGACTACATCCACCAGCACGCGCCGGACGCCACGCTCCTGCTGCACGAGACGTGGGAATATCGCGCCGATGATTCGCGCTTTGCCGCGAAGGAACCGAAGCCCGGCGAGCCGAAGTCGCAGGACGAAATGTATGCGGGCCTCGCCAGCGCCTACGCGACGATCGCGAAGGAACTCGGCGTGCGCCGCATTCCGGTCGGCGACGCATTTCACCTCGCGAACCGCGATCCGCAGAACGCCTTTCACGCGCCGGCAAAGCCGTTTGACTCGAAGATGGCGAAGCCCGGTGAGCTTCCCGATCAGGCGCATTCGCTGAATGTCGGCTGGAAATGGACGAAGCAGAAGGACGGCACGACGAAGCTTGCGATGGACGGGCATCACGCGAACACCGCCGGCGAATATCTCGGCGCGTGCGTGTGGTACGAGGTGCTCTTCGGAAAGAGCGTGGAGGCAAATGCGTTCGTGCCCGCGGGGCTCGATCCGGAATACGCGAAGTTCCTCCGCGCCACGGCGCACCGCGCGGTGGAGCAAGGGAAGTAGCGCCGCGCGACACAGCGGAGTCGGGCGGGCGCACGAAAATGAATGTCTTTCGCGGGGCGTCGCTGCGCCTGCGGCGGGCTTAACACCTGAGGTCTAACGTTTAACTTTTAACTCCTAACCACGCGCTGTCCGATGCTGGGTTTCCCTGACCTTAAGAGTTAGGTGTTCGATGTTAGACGTCAGATGTTCGGCCCCGCGCAGCGGCCTTTTGTCAACGAGGTGTCCCGCGCATTTTTTCGATGTGTCAGCTCCGAGGCGCCAGCATCCGTCTTCCGCCGCTTCAAAGTTCCGCGCGCGCTCCGGGTTGGCAAACACCTGCGCGAGCCATCGCGCGAAAACGAATCACATGAATACCCGCCTCATCCTCACCGCCCTGCTTCTAGCGGCGCCTCTCATTTCCAAAGCTGCCGACGCGCCCGCGCCCGCGCCTGCGAAGCCGGTACTCAAGATCATCCCCGGCAAGGTCATCGTGCCGACCGATGCGATGCGGCGGATCTGGGGCGAGCTGATCAGCGTGGATCCCGCGACGCGCACCGGGAAGTTTCGCCAGGAGGGCACGGATGAGATTATGCCGTTCACCGCGCTGCCCTA
The DNA here is from genome assembly GCA_025355595.1 of Spartobacteria bacterium. Classification (GTDB taxonomy): domain Bacteria; phylum Verrucomicrobiota; class Verrucomicrobiia; order Chthoniobacterales; family Chthoniobacteraceae; genus SXWH01. The sequence goes on along the minus strand of JANXZI010000507.1, from coordinate 627 downwards.
TGCCGAGCTGTTGCACCACGCGGCGAATGGCGACCTGCAGGATTTCCGCATCGGCGAGCGTGCGATTTTCCGCATGCACGAGAACGACAAGGGCGAGTGGGTGTGGCTCACCTACATCCAGGATCAGATGAACATGATGAATGGCCACAAGGAATATTTTCACGTGGATGGCATTGATGCGGCGAAGGGCGCGCTCAACGTCACGCAGGCGAATGGCGACAAGAGCTACGTGCGCGAAAAGGACATCCTCATCGAGACGGACAAGGACACGCGATACTGGCTGAAGGGCGCGGCCGCGAAATTTTCCGAGATCAAGATCAGCGACAGGCTGCGGACGAAGACGCACGGCATCGGCAAGGGAAAGACGCAGATGAGCTGGGAAGTTTTCCTCGACGACGAGAGCCTCGCGAAATTTCAGGACGAGCAAAAGGGCGTTCATGCGAAGCGGATGCAGGAGGAGGGTGCGCCGGGCTACGTGGATGAAATCGGCGGGCAGGAATTGAAGCTTACGCTCTTCGGCGAGGCGGACGAAATCTCGAAGGCGCTCAAGGCTGGCAAGGCGATCCGCGTCGCGCCGGCGGGAGTGGATCGCAAGGCAAGCGGCGCGGGCCTCGCGGGCAAGGTCAC
>JANXZI010000468.1 GCA_025355595.1 Spartobacteria bacterium | reverse complement strand
CACGCACCGTTGCCCGTGTCGTTGCGAGTGAGCGAGGAGTGCCACGAGCGTCCGTCGGGGCCCTCTGCATTCACGAGCCAGCCGTTCAGCGTCACGATCTGCCCCACGCGGAGGCTGCCGATCACTTTTCGCACGTCGTCGTTTGCCGCGATCACATGGTTGTTCGCCGAGGAGACTTTGATTTCGTCCTGCGGGATCGGCGGCTCATTCTGCCCTTCGTAAAAGTAGAACCGGTTGCCCATCGACATCCCGAGCCGATCGATGACCGACTGGTCGCTCATCCTTCCCCAGCCCACCGCGACATCAGTCGGCACAAGCTCCGACTGTTGCCCGTCGTAGTAGCGCTTTTTTCCGAGCACGACTCCGCGCAGGTGATACTCCGCCATCGCCGTCACCTGCCACTTGCCGACCTTCGAGATCGGCCTCGGGCCGATCTCCTTTTGCAACGGAGCCTTCGGCACGAGCACGCCGGGCGCGTGATGCACGGGACGGCTCGCTACCAACCACCACACGCCGCACGCGAGCAGCGCGACGGGGACCAGTTTTGGCAGCAGGCGCAGGAACATGCGGGATTGGAGAGCAGAGGCGATGCCGAATGACGGATGCAGAGTTCCCCGCCAAGGTTTCCGTGCGTGACGGATTGAGCGCAGTGCGGCGGATGCCGTCGCAATCCAACATCCTCTCCCTGCCTCCCATGAAAACCATCCTCGCACTGGCGCTCTCCCTTGTCACCACGTTCGCAATTTTTGCCGAGGAAAAATCCGAGCGGAAACCGATGCCGCCGCCGTCGCGCGCGTCCGACCTCGTGGAACTGAAGGCTGATCTGCCCTACGCGGCTAATGACAATCCGTGGCAGATGGTGGACCTCTACCTGCCGAAGCATCGCGCGACGGACAAGCCGCTGCCGGTCGTGGTGTACATCCACGGCGGCGGATGGAGCGGTGGAAATCGCAGGGGCGGCGGGCTGGCCGCGGGCGCTGCGTCGTCGGGAAATTATGCGGGGGTGAGCGTGGGCTACCGGCTTTCCAGCGAGGCCAAATGGCCGGCGCAAATCCACGACTGCAAGGCGGCGATCCGGTGGATTCGCGGCCATGCCAAGGAATACAATCTCGACGCGGATCACATCGGCGTGACAGGTACCTCGGCGGGCGGACATCTCGTGTGCCTGCTCGGGCTCACCGAAGGCGTGAAGGAACTCGAGGGCAGCCTCGGCGAATTCACGAGCCTGAGCTCGAAGGTGACGTGCGTGGCAAATTACTGCGGGCCGACGGACATGGCTTCGCCGCTCATGCAGGGCGATGCGGCGCTGAAAGACGATCCCGCGGTGGCCGGACTGATCGGTGGGAGCATCGCGGACAAGGCGGCTGAGGCAAAGGCGTGCTCGCCACTCACGTACGTCCACGCGGGCGCGCCGCCATTTCTCACGGCGCATGGGACGAAGGACATGCGCGTGAATTTCACGAACGCCACGCGGCTGCACGAGGCGCTCACGAAGGCCGGCTCGCCCTCGATTTTGCTCGCGATGACGGACGCAGGGCACGGCTTCGGCAGCCCCGAACTGACCAAGCGCGTGCAGCAGTTTTTCGATATGCACCTGCGTGGGATCAAGTCCGAGATATCGTCCGATCCGATCCCGCTCCCCGCTCCCGCGGCGGAGAAAAAGTAGTCCCTCCGACTTCGCGGCAAGGGCACCCTGCCGCTCCGCGCGGTCCGGGTGATCTTTCGCCCTTGCCCGAAACCGTTTTGCGCGGATGATGCGCGGCTTTTCCCCATGCAATACCGCACATACCTCCTGCTCGGCGCGCCCGGAAGTGGCAAGGGCACCCAGGGCAAAATCCTGGGCAACATCCCGCGCTTTTTCCATCTCTCGATGGGCGATGTCTTCCGCGCGCTCGATACGCGCACGGTCATTGGGCAGAAGTTCGTGGACTACTCCAGCCGCGGACAGCTCGTGCCGGATGAGATCACGATGGAGCTGCTGCGCGCGCACATCGGCCATCTCGTCGGCATCCATGCGTTCAAACCGGACATTGATGCGCTCGTGCTCGACGGCGTGCCGCGCAATGAGCGGCAGGCGGAAATCATGCGCGACATGATTGATGTGCATCGCGTCTTCCATCTCTCGTGCCCGGACCGCGAGCAGCTCGTGAATCGCATCCGCAAGCGCGCGCTGAAGGAGAACCGCTTCGACGACGCGAACGAGGAAACGATCCGCCGCCGCCTCGTGACCTACGAGGAGGAGAGCAAGCCGCTGCTCGATTTCTATGGGCCCGAGCGCGTGCGAAGCATCAACGCCCTCGCTGCGCCGATCAGCGTGGTGAAGGAAATCGTGGACGCGATCTGCGAGGTAAAGTAGCGGGCGGAATTTTTTGGAATGCGCGTTGTTTTCATCGGCACAGGCGACATCGCGATTCCTAGTTTCCGATGGCTGCTCGATGCGCCGGGCATCGAGGTCGTCGCGGTCATCACGCAGCCGGACAAGCCCGTCGGGCGACATCAGGAAATCCAGCCACCGGAGATCAAGAAGCTCGCACTTGAGCGTGGAGTCCGCGTGGTGCAGCCGCTGAAGATGCGTGTGCCCGAGGCGGTCGCCGAAGTGCAGACACTCGGCGCGGATTTCATCGTCGTGATGGCTTACGGACAGATTTTGCCGAAGGGCGTGCTCGATGCAGCGAAGATCGCGTGTCTGAACCTGCACGCTTCGCTGCTCCCGCGCTGGCGCGGTGCCGCGCCGATCCAGGCGGCCATCGAGGCGGGTGATGTGCGGACGGGCGTCGCGGTGATGTTTATGGACGAGGGGCTCGACACCGGCGACGTGCTGCTGATGCGCGAGATCGCGATCACACCCGACGAAACCGGCGGCACGCTGCACGATCGTCTCGCGGACCTCGCACCGCTCGCGCTCGCGGATGCCGTCGCGCTCCTGCGCGAAGGCCGCGCGCCGCGCACTCCGCAGCCGAGCGAAGGTGTGACCTATGCGGGCAAACTCACGCGCGAACACGGCCAGCTCGATTTTTCCGCAGGCCGCGAAGTGGTCGCGCGGAAAGTCCGCGCGATGAATCCATGGCCCGCCGCGGTCACCGGGATTGGTGGCCGGCGGCTGAAGATTTTCTCCGCGACGCCGCTCGCGAAGCCGGTGCTCGCGCCGGGCGCATTGCAGTCGCGCGAGGACGGACTGCTCATCGGCACCGGGGATGGCTGTGTGCTGGCGACCGACGTTCAGCTTGAGGGGAAGAAGCGCATGAGTGCGCGGGATTTTTTGCGCGGGCAGGCTGCGCTTCCGGCGGCGGTGGAAATTGCAAATTGAGAATTGGGCATGGTGAATGGCAAATTGGCTCCGGTCCGGCGCGCGCTCTGAAATTTTCAATGCCCAATTCTCAATCCTCAATTGGCAATCCCCCCGCCACCGCGAACCGTCTCGACGCGCTCGTCGCGAAAATCCGCGCCTGCACGCTCTGCCCGAAGATGCACCGCCCTGCCGTGAGCGGGGGAGGGATCGTCTCGCGCGTGATGAGCGTGGGCCAGGCACCGGGCGTGAAGGAACCGATCCTCGGCCGCCCGTTTGCGTGGACCGCAGGCAAGACGCTCTACGGCTGGTTCACCGCTGCGTGCGGATGGAGCGAGGCGGACTTTCGCGCGCGCATCTATATGGCTGCGGTGTGCCGATGCTTTCCCGGCAAGACGAAGGCCGGCGGCGACCGCGTGCCCGACCCCGGCGAGATTGAGACGTGCTCGCGCTGGCTCGCGGAGGAAATCGAAATCCTGCGCCCCGCGCTCCTGCTGCCGATCGGCAAGCTCGCGATTCTGCAGTTGATCCAATTTGAAAAACTCACCGATGTGATCGGGAAGAAATTCCGCGTGACGAAGCATGGTCATGAGTTCGACGTGATCCCGCTGCCGCACCCGAGCGGTGCCTCGCCGTGGCACCGCATGGAGCCGGGAAAATCGCTGCTCATGCGCGCGCTCAAGCTGATCGTGAAGCACGAGGCGTGGCCGCAGTGAACCGAGGTTACTGCGATGACTGCATTTTCTCGATGATTACCACGAGTGGCGAAAAAAGGGCGTGCGTGAGGACGATGCCCTGAACAACGGAAAAAAGTGTGAGAATTCCGAGGCCGTGGAGGGAACGAACGATGTTGCGGGTGAACAACAACGCGACCGCGGAAATAGGAACCGCGAAGCTGACAGCGACAATCACTGGATACGCCCTAATCGCAAAGACACTGAGCGTCGGCAGAGGTTCATTTTCACCGAGCATGTCTTGGAAAATTCTCGCGAAGCGCGGAATGGCCAGGCTGCCGCGGATGGAAAGGTAGGAAAGCCCGATGACCCCGCACGCAATTGCGAAGCGTGCCGCTTTGCCTATCGCCTCGGGTGTCATTGCCGCCAGCGGAGCCTTGTCAGTGTCGTGGTTCATGCAGTGTTTTTCGGTCAAAGGATGAGCATTTGAGCGGTGAAGCCGGACTACTTCCCGCCAAGGTCGAGCGCGACAAGTTCGCCGCTGTTGTTTTTGCAGAACACCTTCCCGCCCGAGAGCGCGGGTTGCACCCAGCAGTGGCCGCTGAGGACTTTTTTCCGTGCGAGTTCCTTGTAGCCTGCGCCACTCGCCGCAGCGATGACGAGATCGCCGGCCTCAGTGACGATGACAAGCTTGTCGCCCGCGACGATCAGCGAGCCGTTGTTCACTTCCTTCGCGCGCCACTTTTCATCGCCGCCCGCGAGGTCGAGACAGACGAGCGCGGCGCGGCGTTTGCCGGCCTCGCCATCCATGCCGAAGACGTAGCCGCCGCGTGCGACGGGGGTGTTGAAGTGCGCGTGCATGTTCTTCGTGAACCAAGCCTGCGAGGGCTTGCCGCCGCCGAAGTCGAACGCGCCCGCGCCGTGATTGTACGCGGAGGAGACGACGACGCGCGAGCCGACGAGCAGGGGCGTCGCGGCATTCACCTTCCATGACGTCTTCCAGTCGAAGCGCGCGGCCTCGGTGCCGGTCGCCGTGTCGAGCGCGACGAGTGCGTCCGCCTTCAAAATGAGCACGCGTCGCGCTCCTCCGAGCGTGGCGGTGACGGGGCTGCCGTAGCCCGCTTCCTCGTCGCCGGACCTCCACGAAAGTTCGCCGGTGAGCTTGTTCAGGGCGACGGTGCTCGCGCCTTTGCCGCCGCAGTCGAGGATCACATTTTTTCCCTCCACCGTGGGCGAGCCGCTGAACCCCCACTCAGGCCGTCGCCCGCCGAAATCGCTGACGAGATTCTTCTCCCAAACCGGTTTTCCGTTCGCAGCCGACACGCACGCGACATGGCCATCCGCGCCGAGCATGTACACGCGATCACCGTCGAGTGTGGGCGTCGCGCGCGGGCCGCCTTCGAAGAGATAGTTGCCGAGTTTCGCCGTCCACCCGTATGCCCACAGCCCGCGGCCGTTCGCGACGCTGAGGCATTGCAGCACTTCCTTGCCGTCCTTGTATCCTGCGGAAAATGCGCGGCCATCCGCGACGGTCACGCTGCTGAGCCCGGTGCCGAGTTGCACGCGCCACATCTCGCGCGGCCCGCCCACGGGGAGCGTGCCGACGGTTTCCTGCGTGGAGCCGTTCAGCGCGGGCCCGCGGTAGTGCGGCCAGTCGCCCGCGAGCGCAGTGGTGGAAAAATGGACAATGAGGGTGAGCAGGGGAAGGCGCGCGTTCATGCGCAGACGAATACACGAGCGGCGGAGCGAACGCATCCTGTTTCCAAATCGGACGCGAGGTGAGTGCGGGTCGCGGGTGAACTCACCCCGGCGTCCTGCTCGTGCGCTTCGGTACGAAAAACAAGACCTCGGAACGAATCCCGAGGTCTGTCATCCGCTCACCGGAGCCCGCCGCGTTACTTCGCCGCAGGCTCGCTCTTGGCGAGCGCGAGGCGGTCGTTTTTTTTGCGGCGTACGGCGCGCTTCTTCACGTTGTCTTTGCCTTTGCAGTGTCCCATAGACCCGCACCAGACACGTCCTGCGTGCGGCTGCCAAGTTGTTTCGCAGCGGTTTTCGAAAGTGTCACGCAAAGGCGCGGAGGCACCAAGGCGCGGTGTGCATCGTTTTCCTTCGCCTTTGCGTGGTTGCGTGCCCCGCTGCTTTTGCATGAGTGGCCTCTCGTACCCCACAAAGCGCACGAAGGAGATTGAACTGCGGCGGGCTTTCCTAAAACTGCGTGCGTGTCTGCCGAACCGTCATCCATTTCGAGTGAGAGCGCGCCGCGTCGCGCCGTAAAAAAGTGCGTCGCTCGCGAATGCGGGGCGCAGCATTCGTGATGGAAGCCGCACGTCCTGCACCGGTTGCGAATGCCGAGGATCCGAAGCACGGCCGCGCGCCCGCAGCGCCGGTTGAGTTTGCGACTTCTTCGGGCAATGCGCGCATCGTGTCTCTGCTCGAAGGCGACGATCTTGCGCGGTGGCAGAAGGCATTTGCCGGGCACGTGAAGGATCACCGCTACCACCGGATCACCGCGGAGACGCTCTCGGGGCAGTTCGACCACCGCTACCTTTTTCTGGAAAATTCCGCGACGGGCGAGGTCGCGATGCAGCAGCTTTTTTTCGTAAAGCAGGATCTCACTGCGGGCATGCCCGGCAAGCTGCGCGCGCTGCTGAACTGGCCGCGCAAGATTTTCCCCGGCTGGCTGTCGCTCCGCATGCTCATGCTCGGCTGCTCCGCGAGTGAAGGCTCGCTCGACAGCACCGCGCCGTGGGCGGTTGACGCGCTCACCGATGCGCTGGCGGCGTTCGCGCGCAGTTCGAAGGTGTCGATCGTTTTGCTGAAGGACTACCCCTCAAAATATCGCGACGCGCTGAAGCCGCTGCTCTCGCGCGGATACAGCCGCGCGCCGTCCATGCCCGCGTGCGGGCTCGCGCTCGACTTCGCGAGCTTCGAGGAATTTTTGCAGAAGCGCGTGAGCTATTCCTTTCGCAAGAACCTGCGGCGGAAATTCAAGAAGCTCACCGAGCATCCGCCGCTCACGCTCGAAGTCGTGACGGACATCTCGGGCGTCATTGACGAAATTCATCCGCTCTACGTGCAGACCTTCGCGCGCTCGGAACTGCGCTTCGAGGAACTCACGAAGGATTTTCTGCTCCGGATCAGCCGCGAGATGGCCGACTGCGCGCGCTTTTTCCTCTGGCGCCAAAATGGGAAGATCGTCGCCTTCGCACTGTGCATCATCCACGGCGACACGATCCACGATCTGAATGTCGGCCTCGACTACGCCGTCGCGCTCGATCTGCACCTCTACTTCGTCACATGGCGCGATGTCGTTGAGTGGGCGTTGGACAACGGCCTGAAACGCTACTACACCGCGCCGCTCAACTATGACCCGAAGTTTCACCTGCGGATGGAACTCGCGCCGCTCGACCTCTACGCATGGCACACGTCCCGCCTGATCAACCCAATTTTCAAGATCGCACTCCGCTTCCTCCAGCCGGTGCGGCACGACAAGACGATCCAGAAATTCCCGAACGCCCACGAACTCTGATCGCGCGGCTGTGGAAAAAAATCACGCATCCGACGATGCAGATTTTTCTCGCCGTAATCCTCGTGGTGGTCTCGGAGATTTTGAAAAAGCGCGGCGCGGATTCCGCGATCGCACAGTCGGCGATTGATGTCTCCCAACTCCGTTCCGGCTGGGTGTGGCTCAGTGTCGTCGCGGGAATTTTCGGTCTGCTGTGCTGGCTGAATGCGCTGCGCAGCATCCGCCTGACTGTCGCCTACAATCTCTCCGGCTTGCAGCACGTGCTCGTGCCGATCGGCTCGTGGTGGCTGCTGCACGAGCACATCGGCGCGCGCCAGTGGATCGGCATCGCACTCGTCTTCCTTGGGGTGATGATTACCGCGCCCGCCGTGGCTCACGCTGAGGAGCACGCGGAGAAAAAGGGGCACGCCTGAGCGCGCTTGCGAATCCATGAGCACGCTCGCGATCATCCTCGTCACGCTCACGTTCGTCCTTCAGGTCGTCGGCCAGGTTTTTTTCAAAGTCGCGATGGACGAGACCGGCGCGGTGAGACCGACGCGCCAGCGTGTGTCCGCATTCGCCGCGGGCATCACCGCGATGGCGCTCAGTTTCTTCCTCGGCCTCTCGCAGCTCTCGGAAATTCCGCTCAGCAAATTCTATCCCTTCGAGGGAATCGAGCGCGTGGTCATCGTCATCGCCGCCGCATTTTTCCTGCGCGAAAAAATCACGCTGCGCATCGTGCTCGGCGTCGCGCTGATCTGCGGCGGGCTGTTCCTCGTCGCGGGGTGAGCGGGGTGCTTGTGCTTGCCATTCACCGGCGCGCACCGGCACGCTGCGCGCCCTTTCAAACCCCGCCATGATTATCCGCCCCATCCTCGCCCTGTCCTGCATTTTCACCGCCGCCGCACTCGCTGCCGAGGCACCGAAGGCGCCCACCATGCCCGCGAATCCCATCGCGAAAAAGAAGGAGCTGCTTTTTTCCGATGACTTCAAAGGCAGCACGCCGGACAAGCGCTGGCATCGCGTGGTGGACACTTTCAAAGTCGAGGGCGGAATGCTCAAGGGCACGCAGACGCGCGACAAGGATGTGCCCGCCGCGAACGGCAAGCCCGAGGTGAAGGCGCACGCCGCCGTGTACGGCCTGGAGATCCCGACGAAGGACAGCGTCATCGAGGCGAAGATCAAATTCGAGGGCGCGACGATGATTGATGTGGAGTTTGACGACCGCAAATTCACCGGCTCGCACTACGGACACATCGCCCGCGCGCGGGTGCATCTCGACAAGGTCGTGATGATGGACGAGCGCGACGGCAGCCAGAACGAAGAGATCAAGGCGCTGCAAAAGGATCCCAGCAAGAAGGGGGAAGCCGCGAAGATGCTGGTCGGCAAGAGCGCGACGTTCCCTGCGAAATTTGAACCGGGAAAATGGTACACCTTCACCGTCGAGGTCGCCGGCGATGAGATGCGCGCGAGCGTGGATGGGAATCCGGTCGGCTACCTGAAGTCCGCCGGCATCGGCCACGCCACGAAGTCGAAGATTGAACTCGGCGTTGCGGGCAAGGACGGCTACTTTGGCGAGATCAAAGTCTGGAACGCGGAGCCCGCGAAGTAGCACGCCCTTGCCGCCGCGTGTTGTTTCCGGTAGCGCATCGCGCATGATCTCACGCATCCTTGTCTTCACCCTCGGTGTCATCCTTCTCCCGCATGGTCTCCGTGCGGCATCCTCCGCGGCGACGGAAAAGGAATACCAGCAGGTCCGCACCATCGCGCTGCGCGATGCGCGCGTGCAGTCCGCATACCGCGATGCGGATCGTCGGCTCGATGCGAAGATTCTCCAGATCGATCCCGCGCTGGAATCCTATGTGAAGTCACGCCAGGCCGCGCGCGACGGCACACCTGCGCCGAAGCCGGTGACGAAGCCCTTCGTCACCGCGAAGCCTGCTGCGAAAACTGCGCCTGCGAAAATTTCCACGGCGGGCAGGTCCACGCACACCGTCGCGGCGGGCGAGACGTTGAGCGGCATCGCCGCGAAGCATCACGTCAGCGTCAGCACGCTGAAGGACACGAATCACATCGCGGACGAGCGCAAGCTGCGGGTCGGCCAAGTGCTCACAATTCCCGGCGGAAAGCCGACGGCCCCTGCGAAGAAAGCCGAGAGCGGCTGGTCGCGGCTGATGCACTGAGCGCGCGTGCGCGCTGGAGCGTGACGCTCCGGGCACGCTTCGGGGACGGATGAGCAGTGCGGAATCAAAAACGCCCCGGGAGGTCGCGTTCCACCGCTATTCCTTGCGCTCCTCGACGACGACGAACTGCGTCGCACCCTTGCGCGAGATGCGCAGGCGCACGCTGGACTTCGTCTTCACTTCCTCGCTGAGCTTCACGGCGTCGTCGGCGCTGGCGATTCTTTTGCCGTCAATGTCCACGATCACATCGCCCGCGCGCACGTCGGCATCGGAGCAGGCGGAGTCGGGGTTCACCTGCGTGATGAGCGCGCCCTTCACGTCCTCGCCGATGGTGAAACGCTTGCGGAGTTCCGCGTTCAGGTCCGCAACGGTGACGCCATCGAGCACGTCGGGCGCTTTCACGGGTGGTGAAGCGGGAGCGGGCGCGTTCGGCACGCCGAGTGCGACGCCATTCGTGCCGCGCTCCGCGAGCGTGACGGCGATGGTCTTCGGCTTGCCGTCGCGGACGATTTCCAAGTCCACTTTCGTGCCGGGCATCATATTCGCGATGGTGTTGCGGAGTGCCGCGATGTCGTCGGGCCGCTGGCCGTTCAGCTTCACGATCACGTCGCCGCTTTTCACGCCGGCCGCCGCCGCGCCGCCGCCGGGCACGACTTCCGCGACGAGGATGCAGTCCTTGTCCGGCGCCTTGAATTCCTTCGCGAGCTTCTCATCAAGCGGCTGCATCTGGATGCCCATGAAGCCACGCTGCACCTTGCCGAATTTGATGAGGCTCTCCATCACACCGCGCGCCTGGTTCGACGGTACCGCAAAGCCAATGCCCATGTTCCCGCCGCTCTGGCTGAAGATGGCCGAGTTGATTCCCACGAGACGTCCGAGCGCGTCCACGAGTGCGCCGCCGGAGTTGCCGGGATTGATGGACGCATCGGTCTGGATGAAATTTCCAAACTCGGAAATGCCCGTCTGATTGCGCCCGACGGCGGAGATGATTCCCTTTGTCACCGTCTGCCGCAGAGCGAACGGATTGCCAATCGCGAGCGCAATGTCGCCGACCTTGATCTTGTCGCTGTCGGCAAAAGTGATCGGCTTGAGATCCTTCGCCTCGATTTTGATCACGGCGATGTCGCTGCCCGCGTCGGAGCCGATCTTGGTCGCCTTCAGCTCGGTCTTGCCGTCGGCGAGCGTCACGGTGATTTCATCGGCCTGATCGACGACGTGGTTGTTCGTGATGATGTAGCCGTCCTTGCTCACGATCACGCCGCTGCCGAGGCCCACGGGCATCGAGCGCTTGCGGCCTTTGCCCGTGTCCTTGCCATTGTCGCTCCCGCCACCTTTTTCGTCATCGGGGATGCCGAAGAATTTGCG
>JANXZI010000459.1 GCA_025355595.1 Spartobacteria bacterium | reverse complement strand
CCGAATGAAAATGGCCGCGCATCCGGCGCGGCGGCGTAGTGCAGATCGTAGCAATTTTCCGAGAGGAATTCGAGGAAGGAGGCATCGTCCTCACCGCCGAAAGCCTTGAGCAGTTCCGCGCGCGTCGCGGGATTGTCCACGCGCCGCTGCGCCTCGTCATTGCGCAGTCCCTCGCTTGTGGTGCCGAGGTACGTGCAGAGCCAGGTGTCCGCCTCCACCGGCGCGCTATCGACGTGGAAGGAATAGACATCCGTCGCGACGATGCCGGGGTCCTCGTCGCGCGGATAGCCGCGGATGCAGTCGAGCACCGGCTCGAGGCCGCGCTCGCGGAGGATTCGCTGGTCTTCGAGGAGAATGTCCGCCGCAGCCTTGCCGGCGTCGCTCAGGCGGAGTCCGCGGAGATGCGAATCTTCGAGCGTGGTGATTCCCTCACCGGTGCCGAGGCGCTCCACGACTTCGCCAAAATCGCCACGCAGCGTCCGTGGCCAGCAGAGCGCATTCACGCCGTTTTCAAAACGACTCGCGACTAGCTCCGCAAAACTTTGCACCACCTTGATGCGTGCGTAGCCGGGAGGCGGGATGAAAAGGGACATGCGGAGAGTTGATTTGGAGCGGAATGGCGGCTGCGAGGCAGCACTCTTTTCGCCTGCGCGACGATTGAGCCTGATCGCGTGCGCGAAAAATGCGCGCGAATTCCCTTCACCCGACCTTCTGCGACTGCCCCGTCTCGGCCGCGCGGTAGCACGCGAAGACGGTCTTCAGGACGTGCAGCGATTCCGCGCCGGTGAGCGGCGGCGGCTGGAGATCCAGGCTCGCGCGGACGCACGCCTTCACCAGCGGCGTGTAGCTCACTGCATCCGGCGCGCCCTCATATTTTTTCACCGCTGCGGGTGCCGTCTTCGTGCTGGACCAATGGAGCGGCTCGCCACCGTGTGGTTCGAGTTGCAGCCAGCCATCGGAGCCCCAGACCTTCACGTGCGAATGATAGCCGCGATCAAGATAGTAGCCGCTCGTGATCGTGCCAAAGGTGCCATTGTCGAATCGCAGAGCCATCGCTGCGGAGTCCTCGGCCTTCAGCGGCTGGCCGCCGACGATGCCGGTGAATCCCGCGACCTCGACGATTTTCGATCCCGTCATGTGCATGATCAGATCGAGCCAGTGAATGCCGAGCCAGATGAGATGCCCACCACCGGCGCGGGCGCGATCAGCGAACCACGCCTTGTGATACGCTGGGCTCTTCAGCCGCGTCTGATCCGCGACGATGTGCAGCTCGCAGCCGTAAACTTTTCCGATCTGTCCCGACTCGATCAGCTGGCGTGCCGCCTGCACCGTGCCGCGCATGCGGTTCGCGAGAGCGAGCATGAGATGCCGGTGTTTCATCTCGGCCAGCCGTGCAAGCGGTTCGAAGTCCGCGGCTTTCACGCACGAAGGTTTCTCCGCGAGCACGTGGCAATTCGCCTCCAGCGCAACGTGGATCACTGGCGGTGCTTTGACGGCCTCCATCGTCACGAGCGCGAGCGAAGCGTGTTGCGCGGCGAGCGCCTTTGCGTGGTCGCGCTCGAAAGACTTGAGCTTTGCGCCGAGGGTCTGTCTGGCCGCCGCTTCGCTTCCGCCGCTGGGGTCTCCGATGACCACAGACTCAACTTCCTCCGTGACTGACATCGCCTTCAAATATTCGCCCAAATGCGCGCCGCCTGTATCGGTGAGAACGGTGACATTGGCTCCGGGCATGGTGCGACGAGACTACTGCGCGGGCATGTGGCGTCAATCGGTCCGACTGTATGGGAGGCGCCGACCGCTGTAAAATTCGGGTGTGAAAAAATGACCGGGGACGTCCAAAATTTTCTTTCCGCTGCGATTGTGGTGCTGATCGGCTCCGCGATTTACGCCTTTCTGCTCGGGCTGGTGGAGCTGATGGTCTCGCCCGCACGCGCGAGAAAATGATCCGATCGCCGAACATGCCCAGTCCAGTTTCCTTCGACGCCATCGGGCGGCTGCCCGCGCCGGGCGATAACGTCGCCATCGCCACGCGCCGGCTGGAGGCGGGCGTCGTGATCACGTTGAATGGCGCGACGTGCGTGCTGGCTCACACCGTGCTCGAAGGCCATCGCTTCGCGGTGAAAGTGATTGCAGCCGGCGAGCCGCTGCTCTCGTGGGGCCTGCCGTTCGGCCTCGCGCTCGCGGACATCGGGGCAGGGGACTACGTGAGCAACCTGTCCATGCTCGAAGCGCTCGCGATGCGGCAACTCGACGGCGCACAGCTCCCCGCGCGGGCAAATTTTTCCGATCTGCTCGCGCCGTTCGATCTCGACGAAAAATCTTTCCACGCCGGTCCCGCCATCGTGCGCGCGGAAGCGCCGGGCACCTTCGCGGGCTTTCGCCGTGCCGGACGGCGTGGCGTCGGCACGCGCAACTTCATCGTCATCCTCGGCACGACCTCGCGCACGGCGAGTTTTGCGCGCCAGCTCACCGCTCGCCTCCAGGCACACGCGCGCGTGCATCCGACACTCGGCGGCATCGTGGCCATCGCCCACACCGAGGGCGGCGGCACTGGTGAGCCGCACAATGCCGCCGAGGTGTTGCGCGCGCTCGCGGGCTTCATGGTGCATCCAAATGTCGGCGCGGTGCTCGCGCTGGATTATGGCGTGGAGCCGATCACGAATGCGCGGTTGCGCGCGTTCATGGAGGAGCATGGCTACCCGCTCGCCGACGTGCCGCACGAATTCCTCACGCTGCGCGGCGGACTTGCCGCGGGTCTCGCGGAAGGCGAACGCATCGTGCGCCGGTGGCTCCCCGAAATTTCCGCACAGCGGCGGACGGATGAACCGATCAGCGGCTTGCGCATCGCGCTCCAGTGCGGCGGCTCCGACGCATTTTCCGGTGTCTCGGGAAATCCGCTCGCCGGGATGATCGTGCATGAGGCCATCCGCCACGGTGGCACTGGCGTGCTGACGGAGACTGACGAAGTGGTCGGGGCCGAGGCTTACATTTTGCGAAACGTCCGCGACGTCGCGACCGCGCGCGGATTCCTCGACGCGATCGAGCGATTCAAGACCTACCTCTCGTGGCACGGCATCACCTGCGAGAGCAACCCGAGCGGCGGAAACAAATTCCGCGGCCTCTACAACATCGCGCTGAAATCCGTCGGCGCAGTGCACAAGAAGGATCCGCGCACGCGCCTCGACACGATTATCGAATATGCCCAGCCGCTGCGCGACATCGTGGAGCCCGGCTTCACTTTCATGAATGGCCCTGGCAACGATCTCGAAGGCATCGCGGGGCAGGTCGCGTCGGGCTGCAACCTGATCCTCTTCGTCACGGGCAACGGCTCGGTCACCAATTTTCCATTCGTGCCCACGCTGAAAATCACGACGACCACGCGACGGCACGAATTGCTCATTCACGAGATGGACATCAACGCCGGCCGCTACCTCGACGGCGAGCCGATGGATGCGCTCGCCGCGGAGGCGTTCGCTCTCACACTTGCGACCGCATCGGGCCGCAGGACAAAGGGGGAGCACGCCGGGCATTCGCAAGTCTCGCTCTGGCGCAACTGGGCGCAGACGGACACTTCGCGGCTCGCCGAACTCCGCGCGCGTGTCGCGCCGGACAGCGTCCCGCTGTGCCGGGCGGATGCGCCGGCACCCTCGGAGGCAAATGCGCGAACGCTGCGAATCCTTCGCACCGCGACTGGATTTGCGACCGAGCAGATCGGCCTCGTGCTGCCGACGAGCCTCTGCTCTTCGCAAATCTCCCGTCTCGCCGCGGATCGTCTGAACGAAAAACAGACCGGCCGCGCGCAGGGAATTTCACGCTTCGTCGCGCTCGCGCACACCGAGGCGTGCGGCTCCTCCGGTGAAACGCTTTTCCAAATGCTCGGTCGCTCGTATCGCGGCTACCTCACCCACCCAAATGTCGCCGCCGCGCTTCTGCTCGAGCACGGCTGCGAAAAAATCACGAATGACGCGATGCGCCACGAACTCCGCGACGCCGGCGTGCCTGCGGATCGCTTCGGCTGGGCGAGCGTGCAACTCGACGGCGGCATTGCCAAGGCGCTCGCCAAAATCGAGGCGTGGTTCACCGAAAAATTTTCCACGTTCACTCCCGCCGCACCCACCGTGACTGACCTGGGTGCGCTCGCCGTCGGCCTGATGACTGCCGCGCCGGTCCGCGATGCCACGGCGCTCGCGCTCGCGGCCCTCACGCGCACGATCGTCGGGCGCGGCGGCTCGGTGCTGATTCCGGAAAGTGACGCGCTCCTCGCCAGCGCCACCTTCCGCAGCGGCGCGCTCGGCCCGATCGTCCCGCACGCCACGCTCGCGTACGGCCAGCCGATGACGCAGCCGGGATGGCACGTTGTCGCGAGCGAGACCGATCACTGGGTCGAAAACCTCACGGGCCTCGGCGCGTGCGGCGCGCATCTCGCGCTCACCGTCGTGAGCGACCATTCGCGGCAGGGGCATCCGTTGCTGCCCGTCATCCAAATCGCGGAACCTTCGCAGCGTGCGTCCATTTCCGTCGAAGACGTTGACCTTTTCCTCACCGGCGACCCGAACGAAGATCAGGCTTTGCTGGAAATGCTGCTTGCCGACGTCGCCGAGCGGACACGCACGCCAACCTCAACCGCGCAGGGCTTCGTGGACTTTCAATACACGCGCGGATTGCTCGGCGTCACGTCGTAGCGGTGTCGAGATAAACTGTCCGCGGAAGTTTTTGGGACACTTGTCATTTGCGGCAGCATTCGCGGTGCGCTAGTATCCGCCATGACTTCGGAGCCGATCAAAGTCCTGTTAGTCGAGGATAGCCCGACTTACGCGCTGCTGGTCCGCTCCATGCTGGCCGCCGACGCCAGTGGAAGTTTCGAGGTGACCACTGCCGTTCGCCTGGACGCCGCCATCGGGCGCGCGAGCGCGGAACCCTTCGACGTGATCCTGCTCGATCTCGTGCTCCCGGATGCCCAGGGGCTTGAGACTTTCGAGCGCGCTCATGCGGCGCTTCCCTCGATCCCGATCGTCGTGATGACCGGCCTCGGCGACGACGCGCTGGCGACGGAGATGGTCCAGCGGGGAGCGCAGGACTATCTGCCAAAGGCCCGGGTGATGGATGGCATCGTGCCCCGCGCAATCCGCTACGCGATCGAGCGAAATCGGGCGCGGATGGAACGCGAGCACTACGCCGCCGAGCTGGAGAATAAAAACCGTGAACTGGAGGATGAGCTGAGGATGGCGCGCGACGTCCAGCAGGCGCTGCTGCCCCACAGCTACCCGCGATTTTTCCGCGACGCGCTGCACTTTGCCCACTGCTACCGGCCGGCCGCGATGCTCAGCGGGGATTTTTTCAATGTGCTGCGCCTTTCGGAGACAAAGGCGGGCGTGCTCATCTGCGACGTGATGGGGCACGGGGTGCGCGCGGCGCTGATCGGCGCGCTCGCACGCGGGCTTGTCGATCAGAGCATGGCTGTCGCGCACCGGCCGGGCGAATTTCTGAGTG
This sequence comes from Spartobacteria bacterium, assembly GCA_025355595.1. Classification (GTDB taxonomy): domain Bacteria; phylum Verrucomicrobiota; class Verrucomicrobiia; order Chthoniobacterales; family Chthoniobacteraceae; genus SXWH01. The sequence goes on along the minus strand of JANXZI010000459.1, from coordinate 37,081 downwards.
AGATCAACCGCGAGCTTGCAGGCATTCTGACACACACCGGGATTGATGCCTTTGCCTCCGCGTTTTACTGCGTGATGGACCTGACGGAGCGGCACCTGACCTACGCAAATGCCGGCCACCCGAGCGGACTCGTGATGCGGCGCGACGCGGGCGCGGTGGACTGGCTCGCCGGGAGTGGCAAGGGCACGCCACCGCTGGGCCTGATCGGTGATGCGGCGTATCCGGCCTTCGAGACCGCACTGGCCCCGCATGATTCCGTCCTGCTGTTCACCGACGGGCTTTTCGAGGCGGAGAACGCCGCGGGCGAGGAGTTCGGACGCAACCGCCTTTTCGATGCGGTCCGCCGGCGGCTGAACTCGCCGCGTGATCAGCTTCTCGGCGAACTCATCGGGGAGAGCCAGCATTTCTCGGGGCATGAGGAGTTCGCCGACGATGTGTGCCTCGTGATCGCGGATGTCGTAAATAGCGTCGGGGTGAATTGACGCAGCTTCGGAAATCTCGCGGGACGAATGCGGCGCGTTTCCGCCGCGCCTATTTCGTCACGATCCAGACGTTCTGATAAAAGACGGGATTGCCGTGGCCTTGCAGTTGGATCGCGCCGCCGGATGGGTCTTCCTTTTTGCCGCCTCCGGTCGGGCCGGCGATCTCGACCTTGTCGTGAATGAGCACGCCATTGTGCTTCACGGTGATGACGGCGTTCTTCGCCTTCTTGCCATCGCCGTCGTATTTCGCGGCGGTGAAATCAATGTCGTAAGTCTGCCACGCGAGCGGCGGGAAGCACATGTTCAGGTCCGGCTTCGTCCTGGAATAGATGCCGCCGCACTCGTTGTTCTCGCCCTTGAGCCCGAAGGAATCGAGCACCTGCACCTCGTAGCGATCCTGCATGTACACGCCGCTGTTTGCGCGATCCTGCCCGCGTCCGAGCGGCTTGAACGGCAGCAGAAATTCGACGTGCAGGGTGTAGTCTTGGAAATCCGCGCGCTTGGTCTTGCTGCCGGATGCGAGAATTTTCCGGCCGAGATCGTCGAGATGTCCGCCTGCCCACGCGTCCGCATTCGAGCCGTCGAAAAGCACGACCGCACCCGCCGGAGGCTTCGCGCCGAGTGTCGGGCTCTGCCGATGAACTTTCTTCCCCGAAAATTTGTCGCTCACGCCCTTGATCCCGTCCTTCGTCAGCACGGCCTTCGCGCCGCTGGCCATGGTGAAAACCACTTTGTCACCGTCCCGTGTGCCTTCGACTTCCGTCTTCGGCGATTTGTCCCAGCCCGCGCCCGGCAGCCCGCCGTGGTGGACGACCGCGCGAAAGGTGTCGTTTCCAAGCGCGATCACCTGCACGCCGATTTTCGCGCCGCCGTCATCGCCCTCGTATTCACCTTGCAGATCGTAGTCTGGCCCGGCGGCACGCGCTTCCTCGCTGGTCAGATGCGTCGCGGGTTTCGGCTTTTCATCCGCCGCAAATGAGGCGGGCGCGAACGTGAGGGCGAGCAGGACAGGGAGGAGGTGTTGCTTTTTCATGGGAAGATTGGGGAGTTGCGCAGGCGATGCAGGTGAGAGCGAGGATGAACGCTGCGGAATTTGGTCCGGCTTCACGGCGAAGCCGGAGCCTACCTCCGACTGGCGAGATCATCATCCGGAATCGGCCAGTGAAGGAATACAATGGGCGGGGCAGCCACTTTCCACACCTCGCCCTCCGCTCACGCTTCACGGGAATGAAAATGGATTCGCGTAGCCGAACATATCAAAACGCGCGCAGCGCCTGATCAAAGCATCCCGCGGGCCGTCGAGCGCCGCATCCCGCCGCTCATCGACCCGAAGGAGGCGGAGCAGACGAGCCGCCCGGTTTTACTGCGGGCCGCTGAGTCCGGGTTTATCGTCAATTCGTGAGACGGTCTTTCCAAAGCACAGCCCGCTCGTCCTGTGCCTCCACAGTGTATCCGAGACGATGCCACGCCGGGCGGCGTGGCCGCGACGGTGCAGGCGGAGCGCATGGGGGGACGGCGGTACCCTGTCTCGGATGCCATCGCCGCAAAGTAGCGGCTTCATCCGCCCTTCGGCGCAATGCGTTTCCGTCTGCCCCGGTCGCAGAACGCTTATTTAGTCGCCGGGTAGGGAAAGTTCGGGATGGCTCTCGCTGGTGTGCGGGTGTGTGGCCATGGGATCCCTCTCAGCCGTCTAGCTCGGTTTTGGGACGGACGACTGGCCGGTGGTGGAAATATCCTCGGCGTCTTCGGCCTTATAGATCGCCTTTGCGCGATCGACTTCGTCGCTGTCGTGAGCATGGACTGAGACAAGATAGTTGCCCGTCTTGAGCTTCCCTTCATAGATCCTCGCTTCAATCTCGGGGATGCCCAAGCCGATGAGTCCCCCGACGACCCCGCCGGTGGCAGCGCCCACGGCAGCACCGCTCAGTGCGGCGAGGAGGGGTCCCGCTGCGATGAGCGGGCCGACTCCGGGGATGGCAAGTGCCCCAATGCCCGCTAGCAGACCCAGGACCCCGCCGGCGACTCCGCCGGTGGCGGCCCCAGTGGCAGTGCCTTCCGGCGCCTTGGTGGCCTTGACATGACCGATGTCATGGTGGGTTTCAGTCTCCGGCATGAGCACCGAGATCTCGGAATGGGCGAAGCCCGCGCCATGCAAACGCTCAATGATGCGTTCGGCGTGGGTGCGGGATTTGGTGATGCAGAATACGGCTGTTTTAGACATGATGTGTTGGAGTTGAGTTTGTGGGATTGGGGTTATTTGGCAGCTTTGACTTCAAGCTGGTTATCCACTTTGTCTTTACCGGCGGACATGACGGCGTGTGCTTCGACGGTCGCTTTCTCTTCGGCGGTATTCACGGGACCGCGCAATATGACGCGCCCCGCACTGGTGATGATCTTGCAGTTCTTGGCGGTCGCGGAGAGCGATTTGTCTTTCACGACCATTTGGCGGATTGTGGCGACGAGCTTGATGTCATCGGGTGCATTGGACTGGTCGCCGGGCGTGGCCGTTTTGTTGTCACGATCACGTTCGTTTTTGCCGGAGTTATCGGGGGCTTTTGGCTTCCCGTCGTCCGCAGCCGCCCAGACAGGGAGGGTGAGGACGGAGGCGAGGATAAGGGTGCGTAGTTTCATGGGATGGCTGATGGGATGTGGTGTTTGTTTTTTTTGAGTCTGCGTCTAGTTATCGGGACTGGCAGCAAGCCCGGATGGGTGCGCCGGCGTTTTTATAGAGGCGGCCCGCTGAGGTGCCGTCGGCTTGTATCGGCTGACCAGCACTACCGCCCTGCCGGCTGGAGGCGCTGAGCTGGCGAACGTCCAGCCGATGCCTTTTTCACAGCTTTCCCAGAATCGCCGGCCTCCGCGTCGCGAGCCTCCTCATTGTTGACGCCGCCTTCAAAGACCGACGGCAGCTTCGCACTTCTTTCCCTTGGCCTCCGCCCCGATGGATTTGAAGACGTGATTTGGTCGTCATCTCGGCACCGGAATGCCGGTGCCGCTTTTTCCCGTCACTCAGCGCATTGCCGCGCTGGACAAAGCGTGGAATCGTCGAAAGCTGAAACAAGTTTATGAATGCCGGACAAACACCCCGCAAAGATGACCCGATGCCCCGGGGCCGCTCCGCGATGATCATTGAGCGCGCGCCGCTGCCGATCGTCGAGGTGCAGGGCAGCGCGCACAGGGTATCCCATGTGAACTCCGCTTTTTGCCGGCTGCTGGGAAAATCCAGGGAGGATCTCATCGGGAAAGCCTTTTCCGACATCGTGCCTGGCGGGGACCAGTGCATGCCGGTTCTGGACCGCGTTTATCAAACGGGTGAAAGCGCAACCCTTGTGGACGATTCCGACCCCGACTCGACCGTCTGGCTGTATGCGATGTGGCCCGCGCTGGATGCGGACGAACAGCCCGAGGGAGTCATTATCCAACTGGCGAAGACGACTGATTTGCGTCAGGAAGCCACTGCGGTAAAGGAGGCACTGCTGCTCGCCGGATTGCGCCAGCATGAACTCATGGGCGCGTCGGAGAAGCTGAACGCGCAACTAACGGCGGAAATCGCTGAGCGGCAACAGGCCGACAAAGCGTTGAGCGAGAGCGAGGATCGCTATCGCGCTTTGTATGCTGCGCTGCCCGTGGCGGCGTTTGTCTGCGACCGCGACGCGGTGATTCAAAATTACAACCGTCGCGCCGTGGAACTCTGGGGACGGGAACCAGCGGTCGGCGTCGAGCGGCACTGTGGCTCGATGCGGCTGATTCTTCCGGACGGCTCCGTGCTGCCCCATGCGCAGAGTCCCATGATGGAAGTAATGAGCACCGGAACACCCTGCCGAAATGTGGAAGTCTCCATCGAGCGACCCGACGGCTCGCGCATTCCCGTCATTATCAACTTTTGCGCGCTCAAGGATGCGCAGGGAAAAATCGTGGGCGCCGTCACGTCCTTCGACGACATCTCCGCGCGCAAGCAGGCGGAGCAGGCGATCCTGTGCAGCGAGGAGAATTATCGCCTCCTCGTCGAAGGCGCGACCGGCTTTGCGATCATTCGTCTGCAACTCGACGGGACCGTGAGCAGTTGGAATGTGGGCGCGGAGCGCATCTTCGGCTACGGCGACGCGGAGATCCTTGGCGCGCATTTCTCCAGCTTTTTCACGCCCGAGGATCAGGCGGTCGGAAAGCCCGCGGGCGAACTCCGCGGGGCCAGCGCCCTCGAGAAAGCCGATGACGACAACTGGCTCGTGCGCAAGGATGGCAGCCGCTTTTGGGCAAGTGGCGCGACCACGGCGCTGCGCGACGAGGCCGGAAATCTCCGCGGCTACGCCAAGATCGTGCGCGACGTCACGATCCACCGCGCCGCGAACGAGCAATTGCGCGCCACGGAGGCCCGCAAATCGGCCATCCTCGATTGCGCGCTGGATGCGATCATCACGATGGACCACGAGGGGAAGGTGGTGGATTTCAACCCGGCCGCGGAGAGGATTTTTGGACGCCGCCGCGAGGAAATGTCCGGCCAGCGGATGGCGGAGAAAATCATCCCGGCACGGCTCCGCGAGCAGCATTACCAGGGGCTGGCGGCTTACCTCGCGAGCGGCGAGGGGCCGGTGCTGGAAAAACGGATCGAAGTGCCCGCGCTGCATGCGGACGGGCATGAGTTCATGATCGAGCTGTCCATCAATCGCATCACGGGAGTCGAGCCGGCGATGTTCACCGCGACGCTGAGGGACATCACCGAGCGACAGCGCGCGGAGGGGGCGCTGCGCGAGAGCGAGCTGCGCTTTCGCGCGCTGGCCGACAACATCCCGCAACTCGCATGGATGACCGATGCGACGGGGGCGATTTTCTGGTACAACCAGCGGTGGTTCGACTTCACGGGCACGACGCTCGCGGAGATGAAAGGGTGGGGCTGGCAGGCGGTGCATCACCCCGACCATCTCCCACGAATCATGAAAAGGTGGCCGGAGAGCCTCGCCGCGGGGACGGACTTTGATGACACCTTTCCGCTTCGCGGGGCGGATGGGAAGTATCGCTGGTTCCTGACGCGCGCAGTGCCGATCCGCGACGAGAGCGGGAACGTGCAGCGGTGGTTCGGGACGAACACCGATGTGACGGAGCAGCGGGACGCCGCCGACGCGCTCGCGCTGGCCAAGGAACAGGTGGAGGCCGCATCGCGCGCGAAGGATGATTTTCTCGCCGCGCTCTCCCACGAGCTGCGGACGCCGCTCACGCCGGTGCTGATGACGGCCACCGCGCTGGAGAGCGACCCGGCCCTGTCGCCCGAGGTGCATGAGCAGCTTGCGATGATGCGCCGCAACATCGAGCTCGAGGCGCGGCTCATTGACGACCTGCTCGACCTCACGCGCATCAGCCGCGGCAAGCTGAGCATCGCGCCGGTGGTGGCGGACATTCATGAACTCATCGGCCACACCGCCGAGATTGTGCGCAGCGACGAGCTGGGCAAGCAGGTGCGCATCGTCTTCATCCTCGAGGCCGCGAGGCACCACACGCTGGGCGATCCCGCGCGGCTGCAGCAGGTCTTTTGGAACCTGATCAAGAATGCGCTCAAGTTCACCCCGAGCGGCGGGACGATCACCGTGAGCACGAAGAATGTCGAGCGAGGCGGAATCGCGGTGACTTGCGAGGATACCGGCATCGGCATCTCTGCCGAGACGATGCCCCATATTTTTCGGGCATTCGAGCAGGGGGACGTCGCCGGGCAGCATCGGTACGGTGGCCTCGGCCTCGGCCTCGCGATCTCGCGGGCGATCGTGGGGGTCCACGGCGGCACCATCAGCGCCCAGAGCGAGGGCACGGGCCTTGGATCTAAATTCACCGTTACTCTTGCCACGGTGGACGCACCCGCGCCCGCGGCAAATGCCAGCTCGCCAAACGCGACGCCCGCCCGCGCGCTGCGCCTGCTCATCGTCGAAGATCACGAGGCGACGCGCACCGTGCTCACGCGTCTGCTCACGCGCAGCGGCCACCGGATCACCGCCGTCACCACGATGCGCGAGGCGCTCGCCGCCTTCGCTGCGGAGCGGTTCGACGCGGTCGTCAGCGACCTCGGCCTGCCCGATGGCAGCGGCCTCGATCTGATGCGCGAAATCCAGCGCCAGCGCGCCGTCCCCGCGATCGCCCTGAGCGGCTACGGCATGGAAGATGATCTGCGCCAGACCAAGGAGGCCGGCTTCTGCGCGCACCTGGTGAAGCCCGTGAATGTGGACCAGCTCCGGGATCTGCTCGACCGGATCATGGTGCCGGTGGAGTAAGCCCATCTTGCAGGAATAATATGACCGAGGCGTGGGGTGCCACGCGGGACGCGCTGGACGGCACGCGGGACGCCTGCCCTACGCGAGACACGCCGCTCGCGCTCGGATCACATTATTCCCAAGAGATGGACTTACGCGGGCGGATGCTCCTCAGCGTCGATCTGCGCGTGTTTGGCCACGGTGTCCGGTTCGAGGTGCCGCTTCAGCCAGATCCGCTCGATGATCGGGTAGGAAGCGATGATGGGCAAAATCGCAATCGCGCCAACCACTCCGGCCACGAGCGCAGCGGCCATGCAGGAAACCAGCACAGTCAGCGTGGAAAGCCGCAGGCGATTGCCGTAAATCTTCGGCACGATGAAATAGTTTTCCACGACGTGATAGGCACCGTATAGGATGAAGACCAACCCGGCGGTGAGTGGCGAAACGGACATCGCGACGAGCAGAGCCGGAATGATCGCAAGGAAAAATCCGACCAGCGGCAGGATGTCGAAAACGCCCGCGATCACCGCAAGGAGCGCCGCGTTCGGGACGTGGAGGATGAACAGGATGATGAACGCGTAAGCCGCACACAGCAGCGAGGTGAGCAGTTGCCCGACCATATAGCTGCCGACCACCGAGGCGATTTCCGGCACGGCCACGGCCACTTTTTGGCGATGAATATCCGGCAGGAAAGCGAGCAGCCAGCGATACACCCGCTCGCCATCCGCGATGAAATAGACGGCGACGATCAGGACGATCAGGAACTCGCCGACTGCCTGCACTGCGACGGTTCCCCACGTCAGGAATTGTTTCAGCAGCGCCTCAGGTTTGGAGAACGATGCCGATTCGAAAAGCCTGTTCACGGCATCGCGGATCTGCGGCGCGTGCAGCTGCGCCACCACGGACTTTTGGAATGCGGGCAGTCTCTTGATCATCTCCGCGACTTGCTCACCGATGGTGGGGATAAGGATGCACGCAAACAGCCCGACGGAGACAAAAATCAGGAGCGCGCTGAGGAGGACGCCACTCCACTCGGGCCAGCCACGGCGGCGTGTCCAGGCCACAATCGGGAGGAGGGTGATCGCGATCAGCAGCGCGAGGAACAAGAGTTCCAGCAGAGGCCAAAGCTGCACCGCCAGATACGTCAGCAGACACGCACTGAGCACTTTCAAAATCGTCGTCGCCGAAACCGTCAACTCGACCGGACGGCGCGGGGGGAATGGCTCAGGCATCAACGGCAATTGCATTGAAGGGTGGCAACGCGATCTGGGTGATCGTCAGAGGCGTGCGCGCGACCATGGTTGCGCGTCGTTTTCATATTCCTGGATTCGCGCGCGACCCGCCGCCCCGGCTCCATTGGAATCCTCATTGCTTCGCCTCGAGCTTGGCGGGGCGGTAAAGTTTCGCGAGTGAGTCTGCCTCGTCGTCCGCCTGATCGAGGGCCGCCTCCAGCGACCCGATGCAATTGTCGAAGGCATAGCGCGGCCCGGACTTGCGGTCCTTGATATCCTTGTCGCTAAGCTCCCCGAGCTTCAGCCGCAGGTAATCGTGGTGCTGCCGGAGCGCCTGCACTCGCGTGAGAAAATAGGTCGGTGCCACCACGCCCATTTTGGTCGCGACCGTATCAATCTCCATGGCGAGATCGGCGAGATTCTGCCGGGCACCCTCGGTGTAGATGCCCTTGTCCTCGCTCATGGCCGCCTTTGCATTTACCCATGTTTTTCGCAGCTTGTGTTTCACATTCCCGATCGCGGTGACGACATCGCCGACGGTCTTTGGCGGAGGCGCGTTCAGATCGCCGACAGTATTCGGCGGAGTCGGCGGCGGAGGCACGGGGATCTGGCCGGATGCGCTGCCGGAGAGCAGTGCTGCGATGATCATGGCGGGGAGCGTTTTCATTGGCTGGAGTATTGCGGTCGGCTTTCAGAAAAATCTTTTGCGCAGGCGGCACCTCGCGCCCTCGATGCGTCGTTTGGGCCACGCTTCGCCGCCGCAGCGCCCTCACGCAATACTTCCGAGCCCTCGCCCGCCAGAGTCGCGGCCCGTGCGACGAATGCGGGAATGGTTTTCATAACCTCTCATTCGCAACGCGCCGCGTATTTGCGCGCATTGTATTTTCAAACTTGGACACCACTTCCATCTCTAGCGCAGCCGCGCAGGCCAGGGAGACTGGAGCGGTGGCGCGGATGAAAAGTCAAGGCGTCCGGCGCGGAGCGATCCCGCGATTATGGAGGCAGTTCCATGATTGACGAAATGAAAGCCGCCGCGTTGGAAGAACAGGTTCCCTGAGACAAACGCTCCCGCACCTAGATATCCCTGACTTATGAATCTCCAAGCACTCACCGGCAACCGAGTCGTCAAGCTCCTTAAGGCGACCTTCGACGACTGGATGGAAGACCATGCGCTGCGGCTCAGCGCGGCGCTCGCCTACTATTCCGTCTTCTCCATTGCCCCGCTGCTCGTCATCGCGATGAGCGTCGCCGGGCTCGTACTGGGCGAGGACGCGGTGCGCGGGCAGCTTGCCCAGCAGCTCCAGAGCTATATTGGCGTGCAGGCGGCGGAGGGCGTGCAGGCGATGGTGAAGAGCGCATCGAAACCGTCTGACGGCTGGCTGGGTGCGGGCATTGGTTTCGCCACGCTCATGCTCGGCGCGGCGGCGATCTTCGGACAGCTCAAGGACGCGCTGAACACGATCTGGGAGGTGAAGGCGACGGGCGGCGATGGCGTCTGGAGTTTCCTCCGCGCGCGGTTGCTGAATTTCGGCATGGTGCTGGTCATCGGCTTTCTCCTGCTCACTTCGCTGCTGCTGACCACGGCTCTCGCAGCGCTGAACGGCTACTTCGAGCAGCTCATCGGCCTGCCGCCCTTTATCGGCCTGCTCCTGGGCTTCGTGCTTTCGTTCTGCGTTGTCACTCTCCTCTTCGCCTTCATTTTCAAAGTGCTGCCGGACGCGCAAATCGAGTGGCGTCATGTCTGGGTCGGCGCGGCGGTCACGGCGTTCCTCTTCGAGCTGGGAAAATTCGGCCTCGGCTTTTACCTCGGGCGCGCGAGCACCGCGTCGAGTTTTGGCGCGGCGGGTTCGGTGGTGCTGCTGTTGCTGTGGGTCTATTATGCGTCCTGCATCCTGCTTTTCGGCGCGGAGTTCACCCAAGTATATGCGCGCGAGGCCGGACCTCAGATCAAGCCCGTGGCCGGCGCGGTGGCGGTGACGGCGGAAGCGCGCGCGCAGCAGGGCCTGGTGCCGGGTGCAGTGATCCAGGCAGATCCGCATCCGCCCCAGCCGCTCATCATCCCGGTCGCCGCGGCCCCGACGGGCGCGAGTCCTCTCGGGGTGTTGCTGGCCGTCACCGGCGGGGCCTTTCTCGTGGGCCTGCTCATCCGGCGTCGCGCGGAGCCCGTGGGGCCACCCCTCCTGCGCATTCGCGAAGGCTTCGCCGATCTCGGCGGGCAGGCGGCGGGTAAAATGGCATCGCTGTTCAAGCGCGCACGCCGGGCAGTCGCCCGGCGCATCGGCTGATGCGCGCGTCGGATGCGCCCACGAAAATGGCAGTGCGGTGAGGAAAGGTCATGTTTTCACACAGCCAGATGTCGGCCGTCCGACGAATACCAGTTCGCAAATCCAAACGTCGAAAAAATCCGAAATGCGATACTTGCGGAAATGAATACGACAAAGCATTCACCGTCCTGATGCACGGCGAATCCCATACGTTCGACAGTTTCGAATGCGCCATTCAACGCCTCGCGCCGACGTGTGCTTATGGCGAGTGCCGGATCATCGGCCATGTCGTGGAAGGGCTCGGGAAAATTTTTTGCTGTGCGCACTGCGCCGGGCAGAACGGGGAAACGGCCCTCCGTGATCGTTCGCCGTGAAGCTCAAGCAGAAGCCACGGTGGCGACAGCGGCTTCGTCGCGTCGTGCTGACGATGCTGGCGCTCTTTGTGGTGCTCGCGATTTTTCATCGGCCCATCGTTTTTCGCATCACCAAATATCTCGTGGTCCGGCTGGCGAAGGAACAAAAGCTCGCCCTCGAATATGAAATCGGCGGCTCGATTTTTACGACGCTCAGGGTGACGAATCTGCGCGCGACACCGACCGAGCCCGGCCCGGTCGAGCGGCTGGAAATCGGGGCGCTGAATCTGCGTTACAGCCTTTACGGTTGGATGCGGAAAGGTTTGCCGGGGCTCCTCAAGGACGTGGAGATGCGCGATGTATTCGTGGTGATCGATCCCGCGAAATCCGTGCCGCGCGAGAAGGCGGTGGCATCGCAGAAGGATGCGAAATTCCCCGCGTTGTTTCCGGAGCGGATCAATCTCGCCAACCTCAATTTCATCTCGCGCTCGCCGCAGGGCAACACGGAGTTGACGGGGTTGCATCTCAGTGTGGATCCGACAAAAACGGGCGCGCTGAAAATTCAGACACTGAACATTCCCGGGGTGCATCGGTGGGACGGCATCGCGGCAGTCGCGACATTCCCCGACCGGAATCTCGTGTTGAGCGATCTCGCGCTCGGACCGGAAGTCGCGGTGAAACGCTTCAGCCTGGACGCGTCGCAGCTCGCCGCCAACGTGATTTCCCTCGGGCTCGACGGCGTGTTCTTTGGCGCACCGACTTCGCTCGCGGCGAAAGTCACCGACCTGAACGGAAGCAACCGGCTCAATCTTCGCGCGGAGACCACGGGGCTCGGGTTCGATGCGATCGCGAATTATCTGAATCTGAAGCTCCCGCTTCACGGCGCGCTCACGCGCTTGGCCCTCGAGTTCGACGGCGTGGCGGAGAAGCCATCGGGATGGTCGGGAAAAATCGAGGCGCAGCTCGAAGGCATGGCAGTTGACGAGCAGCAACTCGGCACCGTCGCGGCGAAAAGCGACCTCGCCAATGGCCGCGCGACGATGGCGGTGAGCGATCAGCTCGATGTCAAAAATCGAGTTGTGCTGAACGCCGAGGCCGCGCTTCCGGAAACGCTCGACGGGTTTCTGAAAACGAACGTCAGCGGGCGTCTCGAGGTGCAGGCATCGGACGTGGCGACGCTCACGAAAGCATTTAGGCAGGACATGGGCGGCGATGTCGCGGCCCGCATTGATTTCAAACTGAGCAAGGGGCAACTTGTCGCCGATGCCGCGATTGATTCGGCGCATCTCGCCGTCGCCGGTGCGGAACTGACGACCATGCGCTTCACGATCCACCTCGAAAAAGGCACCGGCGAGCCAAAGCAGCCAGTGTTTGCCGACCTCGTCATGCAAACCCGCGGCAGCGTCGCGCGCCTGCGATTTGCGGACTATGCGGCCGATGGATTCGCACTCGCCATCGCCAGTCGCGGCAGCGCGGTGACACTCGAAAAGCTGACGCTGGCGAAAGCGGCGAACTCCCTTGCCATGCAAGGCACCTACACGCTCCCCGGCGATCTCAAGTCATGGGAGAGCACGCCGCTGGCCCTCGGGATTGATTTCGCAGCGCCGGATTTGAGCGCGTTCGTCGTCCCGGGCAGCCCCACGATGCTCGCGGGCGAAATGACGGTCCGCGGGAACGTGAAGACGACAAACTGGCGGCACAACGGGGCGCTCACGATCGCCGGCAAGGCGATCCGCATCAACGGCCTGAACCTGCGCGACCTCGGCGGCGATGTGAACATCGTCAACAACGTCGCGCACATTCCGAGTCTCGGCGTCTATCTCGATGGGAGAAATTTCGTGAGCCTCGGCGGGGAGATCGCACTGGATGGTTCGCTGAAATACAGCGCGTGGACCGAGGTGAAGCTGGATGATTTGTCTGCGTTTGCGCCGCTGCTGGCGGCTCTGGAAACGAAACCGCAGCCGTTCGGCGGCGCGCTCGCGCTCTCGTGGAACGGCAGCGGCGAAGCGAAGACCGCGCAGCATTCCGGCAGCGGGACGCTCGACCTCGTGGACGGGAAATTTGCGGGACAGGAAAAGCTCTCGGCGCATCTCGCGGCCACCTATTTGCCGGGAATCATCGACGTGCCGCAACTCCGCGCGACGACAAACCAGGGGGAAGTGCGGACATCGCTGCATTGGGAAAACCAGCGGCTTGCCGTAAAGGAACTCGCCGTGCGCCAGAGGGACCGCACCGTGCTCAGCGGCTCGCTCGAACTGCCGCTCGATCTTTTCGCGCCGGAAAAAACTCTCGACGCGCTCATTCCTGCGGATGCGCCAATCGCTGTCGCGCTCAGCTCGAAGGACGTGGATTTGAAAATCCTCTGCGAGCAGTTCGGGCAGAAGTCGCCGGTGCTCGGATTGCTGAATGCGGACATCTCCGCGAGCGGCACGCGCAGGAACCTCGTCGCGAACGCGAGCATCCGCGCGAGCAAGCTCCAGCCGGTCTCCGCCTCCGAATTCGCGCCCGCTGACTTGACGCTCGACCTCGGCCTCAAAGGCCACCAACTCACGATCGCGACAAAGCTCGAGCAGCAACGATTCACGCTGCTCGAAGGCACGATCAATCTGCCGCTCGATCTCGCGCAGGCGGGCAATGCGGACCTGCTCATCCCCGACGACGGCCCGGTGAAAATCGCGCTCGTCTCGCGCGAGGTGAGTCTGGCGCGGCTGTTCGAGCAGATCGCAAAATTAAAGCCGCCGGCAAAAACCACGCCGCAATCCAAGAGCGCGAAGCTCAGGAAAGCACCGAAGCCCGCGGGACCGCTGCTGACGGGCACGATGACCACGACGATCGCGGCCGAGGGCACGATCCGGAATCTGATCGCGAGCGTGAGCCTCCGTGCGAGCAAGCTGCAATCCATCGCCGCCGAGAAACTCGCACCCGCGGACTTGGCGCTCGATCTCAATCTGCGGGACGACCGCCTCAGGCTCAGCGGCACCGTGACCCAGCGTGAGATCAAGCCTCTCACGATCAGCGGCGATCTGCCGTTCAACGTGGCGGTGATCAGAAAAGCCAAAGCGCTCGACACGAACACGCCGATCTCGCTGGAAGTGAATCTGCCGCGCTCGCCGCTCGGTTTTGTGACCTCGTTCGTTCCGGCGATTCGATTCATTGATGGTGCCGCAGCCATTGATGTGAAAGCGGGCGGCACCATCGGGAAGCCTGAACTCAGCGGCGCGGCGCAGGCCGACATCCCGCATCTGCGGCTCAAGGATACGAGCCATCCGCCGATCAGCGATGTGGTGGCGCGCGTTGATTTCGCTGGTGATCAAATCATGTTCCGGCAATTCAAGGGCGCGGTGGCGGGCGGATCGTTTGGCGCGAGCGGCGGCATCAAGATGGTGAAACTCACCGAGCCGGTTTTCGATCTGCGCATCACCTCGCGCGAGGCGCTGGTGATCCAGAACGACAACGTGACCGCGCGGATCACGAGCGACCTGCGGATTGTCGGCCCCTTCAAATCCGCCGCCGTTTCCGGCAGTGTGCTGGTGACGAAGAGCCGCTTTTTCAAAGACATCGACATCCTCCCCATCGGTCTGCCGGGCCGTCCCGCGCCGCAACCGCCTGGGGAAATCGAGGTGATCAGTTTTCCGAAACCGCCGCTTCGCGATTGGAAATTCGATGTGGCGATCAAGACGAAGGATCCGTTTCTGATTCAGGCCAATCTCGCGAACGGGCAGGCCGTGCTGGATCTCAAACTCGCGGGCACCGGATTCCAACCGTGGCTGGAAGGCTCGGTCACCATCACGCGGCTCATGACTTCGCTGCCCTTCAGCCGGCTCGAAATTTCCGCGGGCAACATCTATTTCACCGCGGCCAAGCCGTTCACTCCGCAACTCGACCTCCGCGGGGAATCGGTGATCCGCGATTACCGGATCAGCGTTTACATTTCCGGCGATGCGAGCGCGCCGCGGGCGGTCTTCACAAGCGAGCCTCCGCTGCCGCAGTCGGAGATCGTCTCGCTGCTCGCCACGGGAGCGACGGCGAAGGAACTTTCAGGCGATCCGAACGTGCTGGCGGGACGCGCCGGAGTGCTCGTCGCGCAAAAACTGTTCGGAAAGCTTCTCAAGAAACGGGAGCCGGCACAGCCCAAAGAGACACCGTTCAAGAATCTGCAGTTCGATGTGGGAGCGCCCGATCCGCACAGCGGCCAGCAGTCGGTGCAAATCCGATTGCCGCTGAGCGAGCAAGTCGTGCTGAGCGGTGGCGTGGACGTGGGCGGGAATTTCCGGGGGCAGCTCAAATACCTGATCAGATTCAAATGAACCGGACGTCCCGATTCCGAAGATTGCCGCTCATCCGAACGCTCGCGCTGGCACTGCTGGCCGCACACTTCGTGCTCGGGCAGGCGGACACTCCACCGGAACGCGAATCGGCCGCCGCGCCGGACAAGTTGCCGAAGCTCGACGTGCCTGCTCCGGCGATGAAAGGAAAGCTCACGGTGCAGTTTTCCGGTGCGTCGGCCTTTACGGAAAAGCAACTGCGCACGGCGATCGCGCGCCAACTTGCGACCATCGAGGAGTCCGGCCTCGATGCCGCCAATGCCTACGACGCTGCGTTCTTTCTTGAGAACCATTACCGCAAGCAAGGCTACTCGCAGGTGAGCGCGACGGGGCAGATCGCGGGGGCGGGGACGCTGCGGCTTACCGTCCGGGAAGGGCCGCAGACCATCATCGGCAGCGTCGCGGTGCCGGGTGCGAAGAGCCACACCGCAGACGAGGTGACCAACTATCTGCTCGGGCCGACCCGCGAGCGTTTTCCGCGGACGAAGAAGGACACGGCGCTGCCGTTCGTCGAAGCCGACGTGCAGAGCGGCGCGGCACTCGTGACCCGGCTCTACGCGGCGGAAGGATTCCTCGATGCGGTGATCGAGCAGCCGCAATTTGCACTGAGCGCCGACAAACGCACGGCTGCGCTCACCCTCAATATCGAGGAGGGCCCGCAGTATTGGTTCGGGCCGATCACATTCATCGGCCCGCCCACCTATCCACGCGAGGAGCTGGCCAAGGCGATGAGCGAGGACACTGGCAAACCATTCACGACTGGCCGGATCGAGGCTGCGCGACGCAAGCTGGAGGATTTTTACAAAAAGCGCGGTCACTTTCTCGCACAAGTCACGGCGACGGGTGACAAGGAAGCATCCAGACAAAGCCGTGTGCCCGTCGCATTCACGGTCGCTCCGGGGGCGGTGCATCATTTTGACGGGGCGGTGCTGCGCGGGCTGGAGAAGGTCAGTCCGAAGTTCGTGCAAAACCGTCTGATGAAATTGCGCGGCCAGACTTACGATCCGGAATTGATTGACGAAAGATTCCGCGAGTTGATCCAGACGGGGCTTTTCAAGAACCTGCGCATCAACCCGCAGTTGGCACCGGGCAATGAAGTGAAGCTCGATGTGGAAGTCGAAGAGGCCAAGGCGAAGGAATTCGGGATCGGGCTCGGCTTCGCCAGCTACGAGGGTGCGATCGCGAGCCTGACTTACACCGATCGGAATTTTCTGCGGGCCGCGCGCCCGCTCTCGTTCGGGATCGAATACACCTCCCGCGGCTACAAAGGTGAAGTGCTTTGGTCCGATCCTTGGTTCTTCGAGAGCGACTATCGCTTCCGCGCGCGACTCTACGCGACCACGCGCACTGAAGAGGGATACTCGAAAAACGAATTCGGTCTGCAACCGTCGCTCGCGCGCAACATCACCAAGCACTGGGAGGTCTCTGCATTTCTTCTCGCGAAGCAGGTCAAGATTACCGACTCCACGATTTTGCCGCGAAGTCTGCTGGGCGCGGAAAAGTATCTGGCGAACTCGATCGGGCTCTCTTCCACGCTGGATTACCGCAACAATCCGGCGAACCCGACGCGCGGCTTCATCGGCACGGTCACCTTCGATGCGGCGTCGGGTGCGCTGGGGAGTGAGGTGGAGTTTCTCCGCGGGACGGCACGTTTTTCCTACTATCTGCCGGTGACGGCCAAATCCGGCCTCGCCTTCGGCGCGCGCGGTGGAGTCGTGGCCCCCATGGGCAGGACGAAGTCGGGAAACCTGCCGATTGACGAACGCTTTTTCAGCGGCGGATCGGCCAGCGTCCGCAGCTTCGCCGAACGCCAACTCGGCCCGAAGGACCGCAACCGTCGTCCGATTGGCGGCGAGGCATTCACCGTATTCAATGTCGAATACACGTTCCCGATTTACGGCGATCTCAAAGGCGCGGTGTTCGCGGATGCCGGCAACGTGCGCCCGCGCGCGGCGGACTTCGGTCTCGGCGACCTGCGCTACGGAGTCGGCGCGGGCCTGCGCTACAATCTTCCCTTCGGCCCGATCCGACTCGACTATGGGCTGAATCCATCACCGCGGCCGGATGAAGACCGCGGTGCATTCCACTTCAGCATCGGTGTGGCGTTTTGAATGCGGGCCTTCCCGGCCTTGCTTCGGCGGAAAGTGAGACGTGAATTCCGATCAGGCCGCGGGATGTTTTGGCGAACGGATCAGCCAGCGATCCGTGATCCAGCCGACCAGCGCAGGCTTCGCAAAATTGAGGCCGAACTTCAGCGCCGCCAGCACAAGTCCCGCTTTGCCCGCCTCGGCGACCGGCGAGTGGATGACGACTTTCGTCCGGCGGCCCGTCAGCCTGGAGAGCAGCAGCCCGACTACCGCCGCGCCGCTGAACCAGGCCGTTCGATTCGCGTGGAAGCTCCGTTTGAGCTTTGCGCCAAGCGCAACGTCATCGCGCAGTGCGGTGGCGTAGCCGGTGAGCGCAGCGCGGGACGCGGCGAGTTCGGCAATCAGTGCTTTGCGGTCAGGTGGGTTAGCCATTGTTCGTCTTTTTTGAATTCAGCCCGCGTGTCCTCGAAAGCGCCGGTCTTGCAGCGGCGGCGCGCGAGCCCCACGAGCAATACCGCACCGACGAGATGTAAAATTGCCGCGCCTCCCATGACCGCGAGCCACGCCTTGCCTCCGCCAAAAGCCGCGGCAATCGCGAAGACCACCGTGAGGACGAGGAAGACGTAGCCAAGCAGTGCAATAAAAAGTGCGCCGGCCACCATCGCGATGGCTATGCCGTACTGCGCTCCCGCCGCTTTTGCCTCGATGCCCGCGAGCGTCAGCCGCGCCTTGAGGTATCTGAGTGCGGCCGCGAGCCAGCCGGAGGCGTGCGCCAACAAGCCAGTCGGGTCCGGTGGGGAAGTGGGATGGTTCATTTTTTCAGAGTCGTCAAAGTGGGAAAGGCGGGTGTGCTTTTCGCGAAGAAGGGTCTTCCCAATCCGCTCACAAAGTCTGCGGGCGTCTGGATGCACATGCCCATCCATCGCAACCCGGCGTGCGGTCGCGGGTATCTTTATGCAGAAAAATGCGACCGGCCACAGGGTCGCCGATACTCATGCATGACTCGGCAATCGGTGGGATTTAAGAAGGAGAATAAATAAGCGCACCACGCGATGCCCGCGCGATTCTGCCATGCCTTTCGCCATTCCGGCGAGGGGCAAAAAACACCAACAAACAACAAAAACAACGACATGAAAAAGATCATCATTCCGTTCCTCGCCCTCTGCGTTTCCGCGGCCATCGCTGCGGACGTCGTGGAGACGACGACGACCAAAACCGTCACCACCACCGGCACGATTCACGAATACGCGCCCGGAAAAACGTTCATCGTGAAGGAAACCTCCGGCCCGGTGACTTATCGCTACGGGACGAAGGTGGTCTATGTGACCAAAAAGGGCACGATCCTCACCGAAGACCAAGTGCGTGCCCGGATCAAGGTGGGCATCCCCGTGAGCGTGCATTACGTCCTCGACGGCGACAACCGCGTCATCAGCCGCATCGAAGTGGATGACGAATAAGCAACCAATCTAAAGCGATAGTCACATCGGGTGGGCGGGTAACACCGCCCGCCCGTTTTTTTTGAGGACGTCCAAAATCTGCGGATACGAGCGTGTGCGCGACGGCCTGCGCGGAACGGCAGTGGAAAGTCTGCCAGTTCACGTCCGACGCGGTGAAAATTCCGCCTGCATCGGATTGATGGGGAAATTTTCGCGATCGCAGAAAAAAAATTTAAGCGCAGCGCGGGAGGGTGGCGCGATGAGATGGAAAGAAACGGTGTCGCGTTTTCCAATTGGAACTCCGCCATCGCCCTCTTCCTAACCCAACCCACACCATTATGAACTACGAAAATCCCACGAATCCCACCACCCCCACGCCACCTCAGACTGTCGCGGAGGGCGCGGCCAAGGCTTGGGAGGCGACGAAAGAAAAGGCCGGAGAGGTGCTGCACACCGGCGAGCGCTACGTGCGCGACCATCCCGGGACTTCCGTGCTCAGCGTTTTCGGCGGAGGCCTGCTCCTCGGCGTACTCATCGGCTGGGCCATGGCGCGCGAAGATCAGGACGATTACACCCATAAGACGGGCAGATTCTTCAAGCGCTGGGGCCACAAGCTGCACCTCGACTAACTGCGCCATGTCCCCCACGAATCCAGCACCCGGCCCCGGCTCGGAGGCCGCGGCAACTCCGGCCCGCAGCCCCGAGCAGTTCATTCAAGACCACCTTGCTGCGCTCAAGACAACCGCGCAGCATTGCCTCGACGACTTGGGCGCGTACACCCAACTCCACCCGCACCAGACGGTCCTATCCGCACTCGGCGCAGGGTACGCGCTGCGAGTCCTCCCGACTACGCGCATCCTCGGCGGAGTGATCCACCTTGCGCTGCTGATGTTGAAGCCCGCGGCGCTCATCTACGGTGTGTCGAAGCTCTGGCACGCCACGCAAAAAAGCGCCCTACCTCACGACCATCGGCCAGCGTCCTAAACGCGTGTTGAACTAGATTCACGCAGAAGTCGCGAAGCCGATTATACGAAACGTATTCAGAGGGATTTTGCGCCCTGCGGATCGCAGGCGGGCTAGCTTTCCCGCGCATTTGCGGTCGGGAAATGAACTCCCAGGCTGAAGACATTGCTTTAAGTTTTCCGATAAAGTCGGGCCATAGCGTGAGCACCGTGCGCCAGCGCTGAGGATGGTTTTCACAAATCCGCGGAATGTTCCCGCTCGGGCAATGGAAGCTGCTTCTGCTTCACGGTGACACGTCCAATGCGCATGGCTGGATTTTCAGTGCGAGCACCGGCCGCAACAGCGATTTCAAACAAGGCGCGAAGCGTATCGAGGGTGCTGTTGTAGCGAGTGAGAGAATATTCCGCCGCGAAACACTCCGCCCACTCCCCGACTTCGCGCTCGGTAATCTTGCGGACGTTTTTTTCCGCCAGTGCGGCCCATGAACGCCGCAAGGCGACGAGAGTTTGCTTGCGGTTGTGTTTTGGTGCCCTCGCCGATTCGGCGCATCAGCTTACCCCTTCCGCGCAGACCAAATCCGTCGTCGATCCGTTTGTGAAAATCACTCTGCAGTCTTCCATCTTCATTTTTTCGCGCTGCTCGGCGTGGCCGGCGTGAGCCGCTTTTTCGATGGAGCCGGAGATTTCACGGAGCTTCACCCTGGCAACTTCAAGGATGTCGGTCTTGAGGCTTTTCCAAGTCTCCTTGCCGTTGGCGAAAATTCGAGCGTAGTATCTGCCCGATTTATGACGGACGAGATTTTGCACACGGGTTGGGTTCCAAGTTTTCACAGGCAGGGCCGCACTCATGCCGGGGCCGTGGAAAACGACCGAGAAAAAGCTGGGAGAAATGGTTCTGTGAAGTGCGAATTTTCTCTGTAAACGGGCCTGTAGCTCAACGGTTAGAGCAGGGGACTCATAATCCCTTGGTTCCGGGTTCGAATCCCGGCGGGCCCACTCCCGGATTTTGAATGTTGGATTTTGACTTTTGAATAGCTGTGGGTGGCGGCGGAATGTGGATTGCGGAGTGCGGATTGCGGAATTTGAATGGCCGGCGATGAATCAAAGTCCGCTCGGGAAAATCGCAGTCGTCGGTTCCGGCGCGGTCGGATGCTATTACGGCGGGATGCTCGCGCACGGGGGGCACGATGTGCATTTCTTGATGCGGGCGGATCTCGATACGGTGCGGCGCGATGGGCTGAGGATTTTCACGAAGGGCGGCGACGTGTATCTGCCGCGCGTGCAGTGTGCGGCGACGTCGGAGGAAATCGGCACGGCGGATCTCGTGATCATCGCACTGAAGGCGACGGCGAATGCGGAACTCGTGCGCCTGCTGCCGCCGCTCATCGGCTCGCGGACGGCGCTGCTCACTTTGCAAAACGGGCTTGGCAACGAGGCGTTTCTCAGCGGGCGATGGGGCGCGGAGCGCGTGATGGGAGGGCTCTGCTTTGTGTGTATCAACCGCACTGCGCCGGGTGTGATCCGGCATTTGGATCACGGTTCGATTTCGATCGGCGAATCTGGGCGGCCTGTGTCGGAGCGCGTGCGCGGGATTGCGGATGCGTTCAGCGCTGTGGGCGTGGAGGCGAAGGCGGTGGGCGACCTCGATGGTGAGCGCTGGCGGAAGCTGATGTGGAATGTGCCCTTCAACGGCCTGTCGATTGGGGCGCTTGCCAACGTCGCGGATGTGCTCGCGGACGCGGTGCTCCGAGCGGAGGCGCGCGCGCTGATGGATGAATTGCTCGATGCCGCTCGGGGCCTCGGACACGCGATCCCGGATTCATTTGCGGACTGGCAGATCGAGCGCAGTGGCTCGATGGGAGACTACAAGCCATCCTCAATGATTGACTACGAACTCGGCCGGCCCGTGGAGGTGGAGGCGATCTGGGGCGAGCCGCTGCGGCAGGGTGTCGCCGCGGGCGCGAAGATGCCGCGACTGGCGCTGCTGCACGGGATCATCCGACATCTGGCGGAGCGGCACGCGGGCTTTCCCGGGTAAAGCTGCCTGTCAGCGGTCAGTTGATGCGGCGGTGATGGGTGACTGGTGAAAACTGACTGGTGGCCGTCCGGGTTCGCCCCGTGAAATCCGAAAGACCAGTCACTGTTCGCCAGTCACCCATCACAGCCGCCAAAACCGAAAACCGATTCGCCATCCGCAGGATGACAGGCTCCGAGCGCTTACCCTTTGTCGTCGGAGAAAAAGACGCGCGGCCCGCCGTCCGTGCGGATTTTTTTCTGGAGCTGCTTCATCACTCCGCGTCCCCAATCCTTCGCCTCGTCGGTGTTGTAGTGGACTCCATCGCTGCCGGTCCGTCCGTTCACGTAGTGCGTGAGGGGCAGGGATTCGATCACTTCAAAGCGCCAGATTTTTGCGGCGCGCAGGATCAGCGCGCGCACCGTGGCCTGCACGTTTTTCGGAAATTTTGTGCAGTCGGGCGGCAGCACCCAGATCACTTGCCGGCCACGCAGCGAGGCGCCCAGGCGGTCGAGTGATTGCGCCATTTTCTTTATTTCCTCGTCGCTGCCGCGCCCAAGCAGGTCGTCGAACCAATTGGTGCCGAGTTGCACGATGACAATCTGTGGCTTGTGCATCCAGAGCAGGCGGTCGATCTTCGGCGTCGCGACCGGCGGCGGCCGGCGGCCTTCCTTGTAGTCGAGGACGATGGTGCGCTGCGGCGTCCGCTCGCGGTAGCCGCATTTCGTGACGTGCTGCGGCTCCGCCGTGAGCCAGTGCTGCGGCGAGGATCCGCATGAGCCATACACGAAGACATTCTGCGTGCCGTAGCGTGCGACGAGCGAATCCTGAACCTGCTCGCCGAATCCGCCGACGGTCATGGAGTCGCCGATCATGAGGATGCGATCGGCGCCGGACACGACGGGTGATGCTGCGAGGAGCAGCGCGGCGAGCAGCACGCGGAGAAGGCGGAAGGACTTGGGCATGGGAAGGTCGTGGCGCGTGCGGGCGGTCACTTGCCGCGGGAGGGCAGTTTGCGTTCGTCCGCGACTTGGATGAAGTGGAGCAATTCGGGATGCTCGCTTTGGTCGCTCGACTTGGTGGTCGCCCACGGCGTTCCATCCACCTCCTTCACCCGAAGTTCGTACGTCGAGCCGATCTTGTATTTGCTCAGGGACTGCGCCTGTCGCCGGATGTGCGCAGGGTGCATCACGAGGATCTGCTGTTCCGCGTAATCGCCCTTCAGCACCTGCACGACGTCGTAAACGTAAGCCACCAACGACTCCCCGTACGGGATTTTCTCCACGCGCAGCGGCGGCGACTTGAAGGCGAGTTTGGCTTTGACCGAGATCGACTTGTCGTCGGCGGCCGGGCTGGGCACCGCCGACTTCTCCTCCACCGGGACTTGTGCGGTGATCACCGCTGGCAGCGGGCGAAAGGTGAGGTCGCCCATCACGCGCTCGAACACGCGGTCGGCCCAGCGGTTCATGTCTGCGCCACCGAAGTGTTCGTGATCCCGCTGCAGGCCGGTGAATGGATACGTGATGAGCGTGCGGCTATCGATCACCGTGGCCACCGGGGCGGTGAACTTGCAGGATCGCTCGAAGACAAAGTCCTGGATGTCCGCCGTGACTCGGCCCGAGGTGGGCGAGCCGATCCAATAAATTTTGCGCAGCGACGAATGCGTCTTCAGCACCTCGCGCATGAACGGGACGACCTGGCTCTTGAGGGCCCTCTCGTGGCGCTCCGCGCTGATGGATTTTCCATCCGTGAAAAGGTCGAAGAAGTTCGTGCCCGTCTGCACGATGAGGATGTCGGGCTTTGCGTGTTCCAGCAGATCCTCGATCTTCGGGACCTGATGCGGCTTCGGTTTCGTCCCGCGCTTGTTGCCGTAGGTGTCCTCGAGGATGATCGGTGAGCCGCCGTCCTCGTCGGACTCGATGGTGAAAAACCCGCAGCACGTCTTCGCATTCGGGTAGCCGCCCACCTTCAGCCAGCTCAGGGGCACGGTGCCGCAGGTCATGTAGGTGTAGATGGATTTGAACTGCGGTGATTTCCGGAAGCGTCCGTCGAGGCGCTGCCCGAATCCGCAGAGGCTGAGCGAATCGCCGATGATCAGCACGGAGAGGCCTTGTGCCGACTCTGCGGTGATGGCGGTCTTGCGAAGCTGAATGGTGAGTGCGACGGCGATCTCCGTGACGGGATCAATGGATGAGGCCGCGCCAAACCACTGCTCGTCGCCGAGCCTTATTTTCCCCGGAGGCCTGGCCTTCGCAGTGTCCTGCACCGGCTTGGCTTTCGGCGGCACGGGGGTGTGTTTTTTTGAGGACTTGGAAGCCGAGTCCGTCTTTGGGAGGGACACCGCGCGCGCCTTTGGAATTCCGATTTCGGCCACCTCGTCGGCTCCGGAATTCTTCACGACGGGCCGCGGGGCCCCCGTCGCCGCCTGCGCGATGATCAGCGATACTGCCATCACCCACACTGCGAATTGCCTGAGTGCTCCGGGCGTGCAGTTACTCACGGCGTCGTGCGCGTGTCGCGCGGGTTGGTCGGTTGATGGGTGCTCCACTGGTGTCCTTAAACGAATCTGCATCTCACGAATCAAGTTGTTTGCTCGGTTGCGCAGCAAATGTGCCGCGCATTTTTTTCACTTCGCCACCGGCAACTTCTGCCAGCCGGAGTCTGCCTCGGTGAATTCCCGCGCGGTGAAGCACCACACGACGACCTTTTTCTTCGAGAGGTAGGCGGGATCCTTGATGCTCTTGCGGAAAAGATTTCCGCGCACCGTGGTCGCGCCAGAGCCTTTGGTTCCGATGAGATCCGGCGCGATGCCAAGTTCCGCCGCGAGCTGGTCGAGCAGGCCCGCGCGCTCCGCGAGAAAATCGTGGAAGACGAGCGTGTGGCTGTCGCCGATCAGCAGTACCGGGCTGGCGGGATCCGGCTCGACCGCCGCGCCGCTCGCGCCGCTCACGGATCGCACCGATATTTTTTCATCGCCTTTCCCTTTGCCGCCCGCGCCGGGCAGATCGAGCAGGTCGCCGTGAATCGCGAGCGTCTTCCATTCCGTGGAAAATTTGGCGGTCAGTTTCAGCGGGAGCTTATCGCCGATGGCCTTTCCGATCGCCTGCGCTGCGAGGACGCAGCCGCTGCCGGACCAGTGCGTGTCCGTCGCGCAGAACACCGGGCCGTGCTCGCCGGTCTTCGCCGCGAGCATGAGCGGCGCGAGGTCGAGCACCTCGACGCCCGCCGTTTTCAGCGCGGCGTAAAATTCCGTGAGCGGTGCGAGCGATCCCTCCGCCGCTGCGCCAAGAATTTTCTCCGGGTAGATCGCCGCCTTCGGAGGCACTGGCACGAGCAGCAGATGAATGCCGCGCGCCTTCAACTGCGTGTGAAAATCCACGATCGCCGGGATCGGATCCGCCGCGTCCGGTTTCGGCGAGCGGCTCACCTTCGCCGCCGCGTCCCCCCAGAAACGATCGAACGACAGCATCCGCAGCTCGGAGGAAAGAAAGAGCCAGCCATCCGTGCCCGCGACGACGCTCGCCTTCGCCTTCTCGGCCGCCGCAAACGCCGCCCCAAATTCCGCGCGCGGAGGCCCGGCATTTGCGCACGTCACGGCGGCGCAGCAGGCGAGGATTAGGAAGACGGAAAATTTCATGAATCGGAGTGGTGAGACAGGCGCGCGCAAGGGCCGCTTCGTCTAGCGAAAGTTGCGCAGGTTTCAACTTCCATTTTGCAAGCCACCTGTCCCATCGTCCGCGCCTGCGCGTCCGCACCTGCGCAATCGCCGAATGGTTTTCAGCTCGCACATCTTCATCTATTTTTTCCTGCCGCTCACGCTGCTCGGGTACTACCTGCTGAAGCCCGCGCCGCAGCGTGCGCGGAATCTGTGGCTCGTCCTCACCGGCTACACTTTTTACGGCTGGGCCGAGCCGCGTTTCGTCGTGCTGATGTTTGTCACGACATCGCTCGACTGGCTGCTCAGCCTCATGATCGCGCACGACGACTGGCGCGTGTGGCGTGCCCGCGGAAAGGATGCGCCGACCCTCGTGCCGGGCGCACCGCGCAGCCGAACGCAGCACCGCGCGCTGCTCGGCTCCATCGTCAGCAATCTCCTCGCGCTTGGCTTTTTCAAGTATTTCAATTTTGGCCTCGAAGCCTTCAACGCGCTGCTCGGCTCGGTCGGCCTCGGCCACATGCAGTGGGATCCCGCGCTGCGCATCGTGCTGCCGCTCGGCATCAGCTTCTACACGTTCCAGGCGCTCAGCTACATCATTGACGTGTATCGCGGCGACGCGAAGGCGATGGCCAACTTCGTGGACTTCTCGTGCTTCGTCTCAATGCTCCCGCACCTCGTCGCCGGGCCGATCCTGAAGTTCTCCTTCCTCGCCGAGCAGCTCCGGCAGCGCACGCTCACGAGTGAAAAATTCGCGCGCGGCGCGGCGTTCTTCCTCATGGGCCTCGCGAAGAAAATCCTCCTCGCGAACCCGTGCGGAAAGATCGCCGACACCGCCTTCGATGCGCTCTCGCGCGGCCCGCTCGAGGCGTGGGTCGGCGCGACGGGCTACTCATTCCAGATCTACTTCGACTTCAGCGGCTACTCCGACATGGCCATCGGCCTCGGCCTCATGTTCGGCTTCATCTTCGCGAAAAATTTCGACGCGCCGTATCGCGCGCAATCGATCACCGACTTCTGGCGGCGCTGGCACATCTCTCTCTCCACCTGGCTGCGCGAATACCTCTACATCCCGCTCGGTGGCAACCGCGGCAGCAAAGCGCGTATCTATTTCAATCTCGTGATCACGATGCTGCTCGGCGGCCTGTGGCACGGTGCGTCGTGGAATTTCATCATCTGGGGCGGCATCCACGGCGGGATGCTCGCCGCGGAGCGCGCCGCCGGACGCGAGAATTTTTACAAGCGTCTCCCTCGCCCGTTCCGCATCGGCGTCACGTTTGTGATTGTCATGCTCGGCTGGGTATTTTTCCGCGCCGCGGATCTGCCGCGCGCGCTCGGCTATCTCGCCGACATGTTTGGTGCGCGCGCGCTGCCCGACGGCGCGCGGCTCATCTCCGGCGTGCTCTTCCAGCCGTATCTCCTCCTCGCGCTCGTGCTCGCCGCGATCGTCATCTGGGCGGGGCGGCAGACGTGGGACTGGACGCAGCGCATCACGCTCGGAAAGGCCGCGGTGTGCATCGCGCTCGGCTGGCTCGCGCTGGTGGTCCTCGCCACGCAGGAATATAATCCGTTCATCTATTTCATATTCTGATGAGCAAACCGCCGACACCACCCGAGCACTCGCTGCCGAGCTACGGCGAGCCGACGCCCGAGACGAAGCGCAAAATGTCGCGCGAGGACGAGGCCGAACTCGCGCTGGGCCGCACGGATTTTTCACCCGGTGCGCGCCCGCTGCTCATCGTGGCATTCCTGCTCACGATCATGGCGGTGATCGCTGCGCAGATCGTCGCGCGGCAACCCATCTTCGAGATGCCCGGTGTGCTGCCGTCAGCGGCAAAAATTCGCGCCGCGCGATCGGCCTCGGATTTTTGGGAGCTGATTCCGAAAGCCGAGCACATCAAGGCCGCGGAGAAGGATCTCGAAAAGCAGTCCGTCATCGCCAAGGCGCTGCGTCCGCGCGTGCAGGGCGTGCTCACGGGAATGCTGCACAGCGGCACCGAGCAGGCCTCCATTGGCCGCGACGGATGGCTCTTTTACCGGAGCGACGTGGAATACATCACCGGTCCGGCCTTCCTCGACCCCGCGCGGCTCCGGCAGCGCGCGCACGACGCGCACATCCAGCCCGACCCGGTGAAGGGCATCGTGCATTTCCGCGACCAGCTTGCGAAGCGCGGCATCGAACTCATCGTCATGCCCATGCCTGTGAAGCCGTGCATCGAGGGCGACAAGCTCGGTGCACGCCCGGCCACCGCGCTGCACAATGTCTCCCACCCGGAATTCCTCGCACGTCTCGCGAGCGCAAAGGTGCGCGTGTTCGATCCGACACCACTGCTCCTCGCGCGCAAAACCGCGCCGCAATATCTTGAGACCGACACCCACTGGCGGCCCGAGGCGATGGAATTCATCGCGCAAAAACTCGCCGCGAAAATCCAGCCCGGCCCCGCTGTCGAAACTCCCGTGACCGAAAGGCAAATTTCCGCTCTCGGCGACATCGCCGGTCTGCTCGGCCTCGGGGAGTCACAGCAATTTTTCCGTCCGCAGACCGTCACGATTCACCAAGTCCCCGCCGGCAACGGCCTGTGGCGTCCGAGCACCGATGCGAGCGTGTTGCTCCTCGGCGACAGCTTTGCGAACATCTTCTCGCTCGAAGCGATGGGCTGGGGCGAGGCCGCCGGATTTGCCGAGCACCTCAGCCGCGCGCTCGGCCAGCCGCTCGACTGCATCCTCCGCAACAGCGACGGCTCCTTCGCCACGCGTGACCATTTGCAGCGCGAACTCGCGCGCGGTCGTGACCGCCTCGCCGGAAAAAAGATCGTCGTGTGGGAATTCGCCACGCGCGAACTCGCCATCGGCGACTGGAAACTCCTCCCGCTCGATCTCGGCACGCCGCAGCCGTCGAAATTTTTTAACCCACAGCCCGGCGAGTGGAAGACCGTCACCGGTACCGTCGCCGCGATCTCCAGCGTCCCGCGTCCCGGCACCGTGCCCTACGCGGAGCACATCCTCACCGCGCACCTCGTGGACATCGAGGGTGCCGATGCCACGCAGGCCCTGGTCTGCACCTGGTCCATGCTTGCGCAAAAATGGACTCGCGCCGCGAGCCTGCGTCCCGGCGACCGTGTGAAGTTGCGAGTCCGCGCGTGGAGCGACGTCTCCGCGCAATACGAAAAATTCAAGAGCAGCGATCTCAGTGACGCCGCCCTTCAGCTTGAGGAGCGGGTGTGGGGCGAGATGATCGAGTAGCGAGTTTGCCCCGTGCTCTCAATCCGGGCGCGACGGCCTCGCGATTTTGGACGGCGGATTTGGGTGCATCGGTTCCAACGGTGTCGTTTCAGTCCAGCAGCTTTCCCGGCTGGTAGCGGTAGAGGAGGAAGACGTGGATTTTTCGCAGCGGGAGGTCGCGACGCCCGGAGTATTCGAAAGAGGTCTTCCACTTCCACTTCGCGAAGGTTCGATACAGCGGATCCATCGGGGCGGTTTCGAGCGGGTTGTCCGTGACGTAGATCGCGGTGCGGCCGGCGAAGCGACTCGTGCCGTATTCGCCGGAGTCGGTCTGAGGGTTGGCGACAGGGGATTCGCGTTTTTCGTATTCGTCGTAGCGGCCCCAGAAGTGGAACTGGTTCTCGGCGACGGGCGACTCGGCGACATACACGGCGGGATGGCCGGGTGCCTCAATGCGTTTTTCCGGGAGGTAAAAGCACAGCTCGGCGGCGGTGGCGTAGTGGTTCGCGATGAGGAAAGTTTTCTGCCCGCTTTCGGCCTCGATCACGGCGCGAAATTTGGCCACGTCGTTCGCCACGTCGCGCCAGCCGCGCATCCGCGCACTGGGATCGCTGCCCGAGTATTTCAGCGGGATGCCGATGGCGCGCAACAGGTCGGTATTGGCCATCACGATGGTGATGAGCGCGCCCAGCGCGAGGGCGGCGACGGTGAAGCCGCGCGCGCCCCGCACGCCGCGCAGCACGCGATCGATCCCGTACGAAGTGGCGAGGACCGCGAGCGAGACGATGGCGGGCGCGGTCCAGTTTGGCTGCGTCTTGTGGTGCAGCGCGATCCAGGTGTAGCCGATCAAGATCGGCAGCGCGAAGGCGCCAAGGAAGCGCGATTTCCACTGGATGTTTGGACCGTCCTTGTGGGTGCCGATGAAAATGATCGCGACCAGCGCGGCGAGGAGCTTTGCCGCGAGGTAAAACCCGGTGCGCTCGAAAAAATTTCCGGCCATCCACAGCCCGAGCAGCCCCACTGCGAGCAGAGCCCAGCCCACCCACGAGGAACGGAGGGTGAAGGGCAGGCTCGCTATCGAGCGCGTGGTGGCGACGAACCAGCGGCCAAAGGACGGCGCGGTGGCCGCGACGAGTGCCATCATCATCGTGAAAAAAATCAGCGGCGAGTGGACGCCAAATTGCAGGGCGACGAATTCGCCGAATGCGGGGAAGTTGAAATTCCACCACGCCTCGCCGAGCCCGCCGCGTGCGGCGAGGTGCGTGGTCGTCGGCCAGCCGTGCGCGGCATTCCACAGCGCCGCGGGGACGAGAAATGGGATGAACACGAAAATCATCGCCCAAAATCCGCGCCCGATGAGTTCGGCGCGGTAGCGCGGAGTCATCAGGAGCAGCAGGAGGACGGACGCGAAGAACGCGGCGTTCGTCATTTTGCACAGAAAGCCGAGGCCGGTGAGCAGCCCGGTGAGCACCCACCACCACGAGAAGGCCGGGCTTTTTTCCAGCGCGAGCCAGAGCGTGCAGAGCGATGCGGCCCAGAAAAAGATGGAGGGCGCGTCAATGGTCATCAGCATCGCGCCCGCGTTGAAGATCGGCGAAACGCACATCACCACGACGGTCCAGAATGCGGTGCGTCCGTCGTAGATTCGCCGCGCGAGCCAGTGGACGAGCAGCGTGGTGCCGAGGCCGAAGAGCGGCGCGAAAAAGCGGACGCCGAATTCCGTGTGGCCGAACAGGGCCGTGCCCGCGCGGATGATGAGCGCGATGCCGGGGCCCTTGCTGAAATACCACCAGTCGAGCCGCTGGCTCCACTCGTGGTAGTACGCCTCATCGGGCATCAGGCCGACATTGCCGATGTACACGAGCCGCAGGACGGTGAGGACGATGAGCGAGGCGAAGAGGCGGAAGTTCATCGGCGGGTTGAGAGGTGAGGGTTGAGAGTTGAGAGGCGGATGAGGTCAGCGTGACATCCCGGTGGGCTGATGGAAACCAGCCGGTGGTCGAGCGCAGCGAACACCACCGGTTCGCAGGAACAAAATGGAATGCGCCCCGGAGGCCTGCGGACAGGATTCCGCCGCCTCTCAACTTTCAACTTTCCACTCTCCACTGGCCTCATGCGAGCAGCGAAGGATGGCGCGCGGCGAGCGCGGGCGAGAGACGCGCGCCGCATCGCCGCCAGAGAGCCTCCACGAGCAGCAGCGTGAGCATGGCCATGCCGAGGCCGAGCGCGATGCCGCCGAGCACATCGCTCGGCCAGTGCGAGCCGGTGTACACGCGCGAGTACGAGACGAGCAGCGCGGGAAAAAATGCGAGCCAGCCGATGCGTCGGAAAAAGATCGCGGTGAGCAGCGCGACGCACGCGGTGTTTGCGGCGTGGTTCGACGGGAACGAACGGCCCGCCGCCTCGGCGGTAAGCCCGAGTGAAATCACTTCCTGCACCGGCTGGAAAATCCCGCGTGACGGCGGATACGCGAGCGAGAGCTGCCGCACGCCGAATTCGCTCTCGTGCGGACGCAGTCGGTTCACGGTGCGCTTGATCCCGTAGCCCGCGAGGGTGTCGCACAGCAGCACCGCCACCAGCGTGACGGCGATGAACGCCCGCGCACGGAATCCGCCGCGCACGAGCACGGCGAGCAGCAGCACGATGAACGGCCATTTCCACAGCGCTGAGCTCGACAGCATCACCATCACGCGATCCAGCACCGGCCCGGTCCATTCACGGTTGATGAGAAAAAGTAGCTTTTGATCCATCCGGCGTTGGCGAAGGTTGGCGAGCCTATGGTCACACCCTTTCGTGTAAAGAGCATCCTCGCCGCCGCCTCCCTCGCGGTCGCGTCCGTCCTCGCGCCTTCGCCGTGCTCCGCCGCGGACGATCCGCCTTCCGCGCTGGAACTGCTGAAGTCCGTCCGCATCGCGCAGTCGTCGCAAGACTGGAAACTTGCCGGGCGCATCCGCACCGGAGGAAAAAAAATCCCGTTCAAACTCACGCTGGAGAAAGGCGTCATCCGCTATCAATTCACCGACAACGGCGATGTGCTCACGCTCCGCCTCGGGGAGAAAACATCCACTCTTGAGGAAACAAAGGGCGGGAAGACCACGCGTGTCACCGGGGCGAAGCTGGGCGCGCCGGTCCACGACACCGAGATCAGCTACGAGGATCTCGCGCTGCGTTTCATTTACTGGCACGACGCAAAAGTCCTCGGCGGCGATATGATTTCCGCGCATCGCTGCTGGAAAGTGGAGGTGCGTCCCGACGGACCCAACGACTCGCAATACGCGCGCGTCATCCTCTGGATCGGGCGCGAGGACGGCGCGCTGATGAAGGCCGAGAGCTTCGACGCCGCCGGCAAGTGGGATCGGCGCTTCATGGTCACGAGCGTGATGAAGCGCGAAGGCTACTGGATGCTGAAGCAGATGCGCATCGAGAGTTCACACGGCAGGAGCGTCGATCCGAAGCCGTCGTATCTCGAGATCGAGGAAGTGGAAAAATAGCGGCTCGAAGAACCCGTCGCGGTAAAAATGCGACAGGCCAATGTGGGACAGGCTTCCAGCCTGTCCCGAATGGAAGCCAAGTATCCGCAATTCGGACGCCCCGTGCCATCGCACGCCGGGGGACAGGCAGGATGCCTATCCTGCACTGCCCGCCTACTTCGCCGGCATCGCCGTGATCTCACTCGCCACGCGGCGATCGATCTTCACCGCCACCGCGATTTTCTTCCCGTCGAATTCCTCGGTGCCCTCGGCCTCCACCTCCATCTTTGCCATGCCTTTCGTGCGCCCGGCAGTCGAGACCGGGTCCACGGGCACCTCCATCTCGATGTTATATTCAGAGTGGAATTTCTTTCCCTTCACGTTTTCCGGCAGGTTCGCGAGCGTCACGCCTTTGCCGTCAATCTTTGCATCCATGTGGACAAAAAATGCCGGCTGCTTTTCAAATTCACCCAGCGTCACGAGCTTCGCATGACCGCTCACGCCTTTCGGATCGAGACCCGACACCCCACTGCGCTCGAGCGAAGACACCGCGGCCTTGGCATTCACAGGCCACACCGCGCCCACCGCGACCTTGTCCTTTGTGCCGAAGATGTCCTCGTCGCTCACCTCGTCCTCCGCTTGCACGTTCAGCAGCGACTCGATGATCTGCGCCTGCAAATCGTCCGCGGCCTCGCCGTTCACTTGTGACTCGTTTTCCGGCTCGTCGCGGCGGAGGGAAAGCTCGTCGCCTTCCTTGAAAAAATCCGCCCGCTGCCCGGCGTGGATGCACTCGACGGTCTTCACTTTCAGCTTCAGCGCGCTCGGCAGGCCCTTCTTCGTCACGGCCACGACGGTGAGCGCACCCGTCATCCGGCATGCCATGATCGTTTCGTTCGACTCCACTTCCTTGCCGTCAAAAGTCGTCTTCATCCTGTCCTCATACGCGACCTTGGCCGACACGTCGAAACGGTCGCCCGCCTTCACCGGACGCAGCAGCCGGATCTCGTGCAACTCCGCCGCGGTGAGTGTGGAGATAAACAGGCAGAGGACAAGAAATGCGCGGGTGAACATGCGCCCTCCTTCGCAGAATCCGCACCACAAGCCAGCGTGGAAATTGTCCCGTCCAGGCGGGCGGCCTTCGTGAGTTTTCAGTGCTCAGTGCTCAGTGCTCCGTTGTCGGCAGCAGCATGCTTCTACTGAGCACTGTGAACTGAGCGCTGAGCACTGAGCACTTTCCCTACGCCATCACCGGCTCCGCGCCCGCGTATTTCGCGAGCCACTCGCGATGGAGCTTCGGCGAGATTTCGCTCGGCTTGATCTCGCTGCGCCCGCCCCAGAACACATTCGTGTAATCCACCGGGATGCCGATGCTCGCGAGGTGTGCATCAATCGCCGCCTTGTGTGCGAACACGCGATCCTTCTCCGTCCCGTGGCACACGGCCATGATGTTCACATTGTTGAAATCCGGCCCGCCTTCGCGCCAGTAGCAATGCGTGAGGATGGGATGCCGTCCCACTTCGCCACCTGCCTCGACCTCGCGACCCGCGGGCACGCGCCAGTGGAAGAGCGCGTTGAATTTCGTCACACGCTGCCCCGTCGCACTCGGCTTTACATGTTCGAGGAAAGTCGAGAAGCGTCCGATGACCTGGCGCGCGTTGAGGTCTTCCGCCACGCGGCAGAACGTCTCCAGA
This sequence comes from Spartobacteria bacterium, assembly GCA_025355595.1. Lineage (GTDB taxonomy): Bacteria > Verrucomicrobiota > Verrucomicrobiia > Chthoniobacterales > Chthoniobacteraceae > SXWH01. The sequence goes on along the minus strand of JANXZI010000459.1, from coordinate 3,655 downwards.
TCCACGCCCGCCTCCGCGGCGCGCGTCGCCCAGAGACCGGTGCGAATTTCGTCGAGTGAAAGTTCCCGTTTCAGCGCGAGCAGAATTTCCCATTCGAGATCGGTGAGCTTCACGATGCCCACGCGGATCATCTTTGCGAGCGCGTCCGACTTGTCGCCCGGCTCGATCACCTTCCGCCGCACATGGCCGACGCCGAGCGCGAAGATTCCCTTCGCCGGCATGAGCTTGAATTTCGTGCAGCCCGTGTGGCGCATGAGCACGCGCGCGTGCTCCTCCATGTTTGTGCCCGTCGGCGTTTTCAAAGTCGTCCACAGCCGGTAGGCGCTGCCTGTCGTCTGATTGTCCGTGCTGCGCACGACGACGTGCCCGCTGAATGGATCATTCTGAAACATCCAATCGAATGCATCGTTCAGCTTTTCCTCCGGCACCTGCCACGCCACGAGCGCACCCTCGGCGAGGTTGCTGGCGACGAGCGTCTGCCGCACACGGCGGATCGTCCCGGCGGCGAGCATCGTCCTGATGCGATCCAAAACAGTCTCCAGCGGCAGCCCGCATTTTTCCGCGATCTCGACAAACGGCTCGCGCACGAAGCCGGCGATCTTGTCCTCCGACACGGCGAGGATTTGCGAATTGATGGGATCGGAATGTTCGATGCTGGACATGAGTGCGTGAGTCCTAAACCACCGCGCCGCGCCACGCCACTTAGGAATTCCGCCAAGCTGCCCGCATCCTGAAAAAAGGGCGCGCTGACGGAAACCACGAATGGACACGAATGGGGCGAGACGCGCCCGTCATCCATCAGCAGATCTTGCGCGATCCGGATCTTATTCGTGTCGGTTCGTGTCCATTTGTGGTTCCCAATCCGGTCGCTTCCGAAAACAAAAAGCCGGGAAGCAGGAGTGCGTCCCGCTTCCCGGCTGAGATTTTCTGCGGATGCAGCGATGCTTACTTCGCCGTGCCCGTGAGGCCGGCGGCTTGGAGCGCGGCCATGACTTCCTTCGGGCTAAAGTCGCCCGTCACTTCAAATGACGTGACCTTCTTCGCGGCGGTGTCGCCCGTCACGCCCTTCACTTTCGCGAGCGCCTTCTTCGCGGCGGTCGCGCACTTGTCGCAGCAGAGATGCACGTCACCCACGGTCATCTTGGCGGCCTTGCCGTCCTTCGCGCCGCTGATGTCCTTGAGCGTCACATCGCTGCTCTCGCTCTTGCCGAAGTAGCCCGCCTTGACGAGCGCATCCACGCCCGACTGCACGGCGGCCTTGTCCGCACCCGTGATTGTCACCGTGCCGCCATCCTTGTCCACGGTCGCAGTCGCGCCCTTGGCCTTGGCGACCGCCTTCTCCGCGCCGACGACGCAGCTATTACAGCAAAGATGGACGCCGGAGATTTTCACGGAAGTTTCGGCGCTGGCAAAAGTGGCGAGCGCGCTGGTGGCGATGAGGACGAGGATGGATTTTTTCATGGGTAGGTTGTCGTGGTTTGGAATTTGGAAATGGGAACGGTCGTTCCCGCGTCGGACAATCCGCGCGGGACACAGACCTTTGATCGTTCCGAGAGTGCGTCGGGCGCATCTTCCACGTTGCGTGGACGTGCCGCCACTTCCGCCACCCACCCAAAGAGGGTGTGCCGAAAGTCCATTTTTCGGGATGAAGCGCGGTATTTCAACGCAGAGGCGCGGAGGAAAAGTGGGAGGGACGCGGAGGAATTTCGTAATTTCCCGCTGCGGAACCCTCTTTTTCCCTCCGCGCCTCTGCATCCCAAATCCGACTTTTCCTACACCCTCTAAGAAACCCTGCCGCCGCGTGGTGAACTGTCCGCCGCCCGCGACCTTCCCCGCCCCATGCTCTCCTTCCAAAACACCATCCGCAGCGGTGCACACATGCGCCGCCGCGAATTTCTCCGTGTCGGCGGCCTCGGGCTCGGCGGACTTTCGCTCACCGATCTTTTCGCCGCGCGCGCCGCGGCGAAGGCGGCGAAACTTCCCGTCACAGACAAGTCGGTGATCTTCCTTTTCATGCACGGCGGGCCGTCGCAATTCGAGACGTTCGATCCGAAAATGGACGCGCCCGACGGGACGCGCAGCGCGACCGGCGAGATCAAAACCGCGATTCCCGGCATCACCTTTGGCTCCACATTTCCGAAGCTCGCGAAGCTCGCGGACAAGTTCAGCATCGTGCGCTCATTCGTGCCCGGCGACGCGAACCACGACATCAAGACCATCGTCGGCAAGGCCACGCTCGGCGCCAACATGGGCTCGCTTTACGCGCGCGTCGCCGGCCCGCTGCGGCCCGACACGACGATGCCCACGAATGTCGCGCTCTTTCCCCGCGCGGTGAGCACGGATGCCGGGCCTGCCATTTCGAAATTCGGCAATTTCACCTCCTCCGGCGATCTCGGCGCGGCGTACGCGCCCTTCGTCCCCGGCGCTGGCGGCGGGATGCAGGACGACATGGCCCTTCACCTCCCGCAGGAGCGCGTGAATGACCGCCGCGGCCTGCTCGCCTCGCTCGACGAATGGCGCAGGCGCGTGGACACCACAAACGTGATGGAAGGCTACAGCGCGATCCAGCAGCAGGCGTTCGACACGCTGTTCGGCGGCGTCTCCGGCGCATTCGATCTCTCGCGCGAGGATGCGAAACTCATCGCCCGCTACGATACCGCGGCGCTCGTCCCGCGTGATCGCATCAGCAAAAAGTGGAATAACCACCTTCACTACGGCGACCACGCGCAGACCCTCGGCAAGCTGCTGCTCATGGCGCGCAGGCTCTGCGAGCGCGGCGCGGGCTTTGTGACCGTTACCACGAGCTTCGTGTGGGACATGCACGCGGATAACAACAACGCCACGCTCACCGAAGGCATGGGCTATGTCGGCACGCCATTCGACCACGCGGTCTCGACGCTCATTGAGGACATCGAGTCGCGCGGCCTCAGCGAAAAAATCCTCCTCGTGTGCTGCGGCGAGATGGGCCGTTCGCCGACGATCAATAAAAAGGGTGGCCGCGATCACTGGGGCGCGCTCGGCCCGCTCATGCTCTACGGCGGCGGATTGAAAATGGGCCGCGTCATCGGCCAGTCCACGCGCAACGGCGGCGAGCCCGCGTCGGACCCCGTGACGATCCCGGACCTCATGGCGACCATCATGCACACGCTCCTCGACACCGGCGAAGTGCGCCTCATGGACGGCCTGCCGAAAAACCTCGTGGATGCCGTGACCGGCGGACAGCCGATCAAGGGGCTGGTCTGAGCAGGCAGGCAGCGAGGCTGCAAAGTTGCATGCTTAACCGGTTGCCTGACATCGCGCTTGCGGAAGGCAGGCTGCATTGAAAATAGCCCAGCGCTTCAGCGCTGGGGACCGTCGAAGGAAGAAAATAAAGTCCCGCAAGGGATGGAAGAACCATTCTGCCGTCCCTTGCGGGACTTGTCGCCTTTTTTCTGGCCCTTTTCCCAGTGCTGAAGCACTGGGCTATTTTCGGAACCTTCCACTTGCCGTCCATTGTCAAGCAACCGGATAAGCAGGCAACGTCAAACTTCAAACGAGGGCGCTGCATGGCAGGCGCTTTGGTCGCGCGCGAAGTGGAAGAGGCATCAGGCCGCGACTGGCATCGGCTCGTGCAGTTCTCCGAATGCGAGCACCGAGGAGCGGAGTTTGCGCATGG
>JANXZI010000388.1 GCA_025355595.1 Spartobacteria bacterium | reverse complement strand
CCGGGCCCCGAAGGAAAAAGTCCCGCAGGGACGGAAGAACCGGTTCTGTCGTCCCTGGCGGGACTTTGCCGGCTTCACGCCCCAAACCCAGCGCTGAAGCGCTGGGCTATTTTCACCATGATTTTCCGTAGCATTGTCATCCAACCGGATAGGCATGAATCAAACCTTGCTGAACGTGTGTGGTAATTTCCCGATGGCGGCTGGTGTGCAACCCATCTGCGCGCGCGATCTCCCGCCAGAGATTGCGCTCAAGGGTGCGGTATTGGACAGCCTCGGCGATGTGGTCGGGGGCGATGGCTTCCGCGCCGCCGAGGTCGGCGATGGTGCGGGCGACGTTCAGGATGCGGGCGGATGCGCGGGCGGAGAGGGTGAGATTTTCCATCGCGATGCGCCGGAGGTTTTCCGCGTCTGCTCAGGGCACAGAATTTCTCGGCAACACTGCGGCAAACTTTCAGGAATTACTCTTGCTGCCAAATTTGCGGAAACATAGCGTCGGGACGCGAGCGATGTCAGTCTAGTGCAGCGACCCAGACCCCCAGCTTATGAAATGGTTTATGAACCTCCAGACCCGGACCAAGCTGGTGCTTGGGTTCGGATTAATCGTCCTCCTGTTCGTCGTGGTCATCGCGACGGCGTGCATCGCGTTGATGACGGTGCAGCGGGATTATGGCATCACCGCGGACGCCGCGCGGCTCGACAGCAATCTGAATGCGCAACGCGCGTCGTTACTCTCGATGATGGCGCTGACCGACCGGACGAAGCAGGAGGCGGAACACGTGACCTTGAACGCGCGCACGCAGGCGAACCAGGAGATCATTGATGCATTGCTCGTGCAGACGCGCGACGATCCGCACATCGCCCCCCCGTTCAAGGAATGGGTGGCCGTCCGCACTGAGTTCAAGCAGGTGCGAGATTCACAGCTGCTCCCGCTGATTTACGCGGGAAAATCCGATGAGGCGCGGGAACTCGCCACGGGCGCGCAACAGAATCGATACGTCAGGCTCCGCGACCTTGGGACGCAGATCGCCGACTTGGCGAAAAAGCGCGCCGACCGGCAGGCTTGGCTGGCGACGCTGATCCTCGCCGGGCTTGGCTTGGCGGCACTGGTCCTCGGGATCGCACTCGTGATGGTGCTGAATCGAATGATCGCGGATCCGCTGCGCGCGATGTCCCTGGCCGCGGGGCGGATCGCCACCGGGGATCTCGATGTCGAATTTGGCACGGAGCATCGCATGGATGAAGTCGGCGTGCTCTCATCGGCGTTCGGGCGGATGACGCAATCGTTGCAGGCGATGGCGAAGGGTGCGGAGGAAGTCGCGCGCGGCAATCTGACCGTCACGATCAAGCCGCAGTCTGCCAAGGACGTGGTCGGGAATGCGCTCGCGACGATGGTTGAACGGCTCGCGGGGCTGATCGGGCAGGTGCAGAAATCAGGGATTCAAGTCACGACTTCCGGCACCGAAATCGCGGCGACGGCGAAGCAGCAGCAGGCGACGGCGAATGAGATTTTTTCCACGACGACCGAGATCGGGGCGACCTCGAAGGAAATCTCCGCGACGGCGAAGGAACTGGTGAAAGCGATGAAGTCCGTGACCGAGATCGCGGAAGAAACGACGACGCTCGCGGGCAGCGGCCAGGCCGGTCTCGCGCGCATGGAAGCGACGATGCGGCACATCATGGATGCATCGGGCTCGATCAATGCGCGGCTCGCGGTGCTGAGCGAAAAGGCGGGCAACATCAACACGGTCGTGACGACGATCACGAAGGTCGCGGACCAGACGAATCTCCTCTCGCTGAACGCCGCGATCGAGGCGGAGAAGGCGGGCGAATACGGGCGAATACGGGCGAATACGGGCGCGGGTTTGCGGTCGTGGCCACCGAGATCCGGCGGTTGGCGGATCAGACGGCGGTCGCGACTTCCGACATCGAGCAGATGGTGAAGGAAATGCAGTCCGCGGTCTCCGCCGGCGTGATGGGGATGGACAAGTTTTCCGAGGAGGTGCGGCGCGGGGTCGAGGTGGTCGGCCAGGTCAGCGGGCAACTCGCGCAGATTATTCAGCAAGTGCAGACGCTCACGCCGAGCTTCGAGACGGTGAATGAGGGGATGCAGTCGCAATCGCTCGGCGCGGAGCAGATCAGCGAAGCGCTCGCGCAACTCGGCGAAGCGGCGCAGCAGACGGTGGAATCGCTGCGCCAATCAAACCTCGCGATCGAGCAATTGAACGAAGTCACCGCGGGCCTCCAAAGTGGCGTCGCACGGTTCAAAGTGGAAGGGTGAGACGATGCTGCTGCTCGTGTTCCATCTGGGCGCCGAGCGCTTCGCACTCGAGACGGGACGGGTGATGGAAGTGCTGCCGCTGGTGCATTTCCGGCCCCTGACGCAAGCCGTCGCGGGCATCGCGGGCATCTTCAATTATCACGGTGCGACGGTGCCTCTCGTGGATCTCGCAGCGCTCGCGCTCGGGAGCGCATCGAGAGCGCGGATGAGCACGCGGATCATCCTCGTTCAATACACGCCCGCCGCCGGGGAAACGCATCTGCTGGGTCTGCTCGCGGAGCGGACGACGGCGACGATTCGCCGGGAGGAGAGCGACTTCGCCGATGGGGGAGTGGCCGTGGACGGCGCGCCGTATCTCGGGCCATTCACGCGTGATGTGCGCGGGCTCATTCAGCGCGTGGAGGTCAATGAGTTGCTGTCCGAGAGCGTCCGCGACGTTCTGTTTCGCCAACCAATGGGAACCCCGTAAATGCACGAGAGCCGCATCTCGAATCTGCTCAAGCAAGCCATCGGCATGGACGCGGAAATCGTCGGCCAGTCGGTGATCGATCACGCAGTGCGTGCGCGCATGACGGTCTGCGCGCTGAAGGATCGCGGTGAATACTGGGAGCGTTTGCGGCATTCGGCGGAGGAGTTGCAGCTTCTCGTCGAGGAGGTCGTGGTGCCGGAGACGTGGTTTTTCCGCGATGCGGAAGCGTATGTGGCGCTCGCGGATTTTGTTTTAAACCACTGGGCTCCGGCCAATCTCACGGGAGTGCTGAACGTGCTGAGCGCACCGTGCTCGACGGGCGAGGAGCCGTATTCCATCGCGATGGCGCTGCTGGATGCAGGGCTGCCGGCGCCACGGTTCAAGATCGAGGCGGTGGATGTGAGCGAGCGCGCGCTGGCGGATGCGCGGCGCGCGGTTTACGGGCGCAACGCGTTTCGCGGACGCGCGCTGGATTTTCGCGAACGCCATTTCCGGCCGGTGGCGGGCGGGCAGCAATTGAACGCAGCGGTGCGCGAGCGGGTGCGGTTTGAGCAGGCGAATCTGATTGGCGACAGTTTCCTGCCGGGTGCGGCGATTTACGACGTCATCTTCTGCCGCAATGTGCTCATCTATCTTGATGGCGCGACGCAGGAGCGGGTGATCAAGGCGATGGACCGATTGCTCACGCCGAACGGGATTTTCTTCGTCGGCCCCGCGGAGGCGTTCCTGACGCGAGCGGGCGGGTTTCAGTCGGCGAATTATCCGAGCGCATTTGCCTGCCGGAAAGCCGACGGGAAAATGCGCGCGCCGATCCAGCCGTGGCAGCCGCCCGAAAAGAAAGTGAAGCCAGCGGCGGCGCGACCCGGGCGGAACACCGGCATCCTGCCTGTGCGGCCTGCGGGCATCTTGCCCGCGGAGACTGGCAGCGGCGAGCTGGAAGCCCGCGCATCGCACAGGCAGGATGCCGGTGTTCCGGATCTGGAATCCGCGGGACGCCTCGCGGACACTGGCCGGCTGGCGGAAGCGCGCGAGGCTTGCGAGGCGCATTTGCTCGAGCACGGCGCATCGGCGGCGGCGTATTATTTGCTCGCGCTCGTGCGCGACTCGCTCGGCGATCAGCGCGGCGCGGCGGAGTCTTACCGCAAGGTGATTTACCTCGACCCCGATCATCCGGAGGCGCTCCTGCACCTCGCGCTCCTCGCGGAAAAACAGGGCGATCCCGCAGCCGCGCGCCGGCTGCTCGCGCGCGTTCGCAGAGGAGAGGAGGCGATCAAGAAATGAACGGGCCGCAGCCAACGCAGTCCAAAAATCAGACGCCGCCATCCGGTTCCAGCGCGGATGCCGGCGCGCTCCGGCTTCTCGATCGAGAGTCGCCGGAGGATTATGTCCGCGAATGGACGGAGCGTATCGCGCAGGAAAAGCAAACCGTCGAAACCGGCACGGTGTCGGTCGCGATTTTCCGCATCGGCATCGAGTGGCTCGCCCTGCCGACGCGCATCTTTCAGGAAGTCGCCGAGCAATGCCCCGTGCATTCGCTGCCGCATCGCACCAGCGCCGCGGTCGTCGGGCTGGCGAATGTGCGCGGGGAGCTGCTCGTGTGCGTTTCGCTCGGCGCGGTGCTCGGGCTCACCGGCGAGAGTGGTGAAAAAACAACGGCGCGCATTTTCAAACGGCTGCTTGTGACAAACCGCGACGGCAGCCGTCTCGTTTTTCCGGTGGATGAAGTCTTCGGCCTCCACCGCTATCACCCGCGTGAGTTGAAAGCCGCGCCTGCGACGCTCGCGCAAGGCAAGGTCAGTTTCACAATCGGCATGATTCAGTGGCGCGACAAAACATTCGGCTGTCTCGACGACGAACTGCTCTTTTACGCGCTGAACAAAAGCCTCGCATGAGCACGCAAGACTCCCGCGACCTGAGTGATTTTTCGCTGCTCGAAATGTTCCGCCTCGAGGTGGAAACGCAGGCCGCGGTGATGACCGGGGCGCTGCTCGCAATCGAGCGCGACCCGTCGTCCGCGCGGCATTTCGAGGAAGTGATGCGCGGCGCGCATTCGCTGAAGGGCGCGGCGATCATCGTTGATCGAAAGGGGGCGGTGCAGGTGGCGCACGCCATGGAGGATTGCTTCGTGAAGGCGCAGCGCGGGCATCTCACGCTGCCGCAGGAACGGATCGATCTGCTGCTGCGGGGTGTCGATTTGCTCAAGCGAATCGCCGGGGTGCCAGAGCCGGAAATTGCCAGTTGGAGCGTGGCGCATGGCCGGGAGATGGATGATTTTTCCAAAGCGCTCGCGGAACCGCTGGCGGTGGCAGCAGAAGAACCCGGCACGGTGGCTGTGAAAAAGATCGCCGTCGAACCGGAACCGCTGATCCCGCTGATTGCCGGAGAGCCTTTGCCCATGCCGGTTCCCGAGCCGCAGGCACCGCCGTCCTCACCGTCAAAGCCGGTCGCGTCCGCAAGGTCCGAAGACACTTCGAGCCGCGCCTTGCGAGTCACCGCTGACAATCTCAACCGCCTCCTCGCGCTCGCCGGCGAATCGGTCGTCGCCTCGCGCTGGGTGGATACATTTGCGACCGAATTGCTGCGGCTGAAGCGGCTCCAGCACGGCGTTGCGCGCTCGGTGAATGCCTTGCGCCAGTCGCTCAATGAAACCGGGATCGACGAGCGGATGCAGGCGCAGCTCACCGAGTTGCAGCAAAAAACCGCCGAGTGCGGCGCCGACCTCGCGGGCCGGCTCGAATCGCTGGATCTCTTCGACCGCCGCTTTTTCAACCTCTCGAAACGGCTCTACCAGGAAGTGCTCGACTGCCGGATGCGGCCCTTTGCCGACGGCCTCCACGGCTTCACGCGCATGGTCCGCGACGCGGCGCGGACGCTCGGCAAGGAGGTCAAATTGCAGATCACCGGCGAGGCGACGCCGGTCGATCGCGACGTGCTCGACCGCATCGAAGCGCCGCTCGGGCACCTGCTGCGGAACGCCGCCGATCACGGCCTCGAATCGCCCGACGAGCGCCGCGCCGCCGGCAAGCCTGCCGAGGGAGTCGTGCGCCTGGAAGCGCGCCACAGCGCCGGAATGCTGCTCATTGATGTCTTCGACGATGGCCGCGGGATCGATCCCGAAGCGATCCGCCGCGCAGTCGTGGAGAAGAAAATCAACCCGCCCGAGGTGGCGGAAAAACTGACCGAAGCCGAGCTGTTTGAGTTTCTGTTTCTGCCGGGATTTTCGATGAAGGAAACCGTCACCGAAATCTCCGGTCGCGGCGTCGGGCTGGATGTCGTGCAGACGATGGTGAAGGCAATCGGCGGGGGTGTGCGCGTCGTTTCGGAGTTGGGAAAAGGGACGCAGATTCAGCTCCAGCTTCCGCTCACGCTGTCCGTGCTGCGGACGCTGATCGTCGAGATCGCGGGCGAGCCGTATGCCTTCCCGCTGGCACGCATCCTCAGCGCGCTGAAGGTGCCACGCGAGAAAATCGAATCCATCGAAGGCCGCGAGCATTTCACCTCGGGCGACCAGCAGATCGGGCTTGTCACGGCGCATCAGATTTTCGGCTTGTCCGGGGTGCCGGTGGCGAATGGCGAAATCCCGGTGATCATTCTCGGCGACAAGGCGAATCGCTACGGGCTCGTCACGGATCGCTTTCTCGGCGAGCGCGAACTGGTCGTGCGCCCGCTGGATCCGCGTCTCGGAAAGATCAAGGACATCAGCGCCGCCGCGCTCATGCCGGACCAGACGCCCGCGCTGATCGTGGATGTGGATGACCTGATTCGCTCGATCAAAAACCTCGTCTCCGGCGGCCGTCTCGCACCCGTCGCGCGCGGCGGCGCGGCGGTCGCGGCGAAGAGACGCAAGCGCGTCCTCGTGGTGGATGATTCGCTCACCGTGCGTGAGCTCGAGCGGAAGCTGATCGAGAACAAAGGCTACGAAGTCGAGGTCGCCGTGGATGGCATGGACGGCTGGAACGCCGTCCGCACCGGTGCCTACGATCTCGTCGTGACGGACGTGGACATGCCGCGGCTCGACGGAATCGAACTGGTGAAGCTGATCAAAAAAGACGTGCGCCTCGGCTCGCTGCCGGTGATGATCGTTTCGTACAAAGACCGGGAGGAGGACCGCACCCGCGGACTTGAAGCCGGCGCGGACTATTACCTCACGAAGGGCAGCTTCCACGATGAGACATTGCTGCGTGCGCTCGCGGATTTGATCGGGGAGGCCGAGGCATGAGGATCGCGATCGTCAATGATGTCGCGATGGCCGTCGAAGCGATGACGCGCGTGCTCGCGCAGGCACCGGAACACCAGCTCGCGTGGATCGCACACGATGGCGCGGAGGCCATCGCCCAGTGCGCGCGGGACACGCCGGATTTGATTTTGATGGATATCGTCATGCCCGGCACCGACGGCGTGAAAGCGACGCGCGAGATCATGGCGCATTCGCCGTGCGCGATCCTGCTCGTCACGGCCACCATCGAGGCCCGCGTCGCGAAGGTTTTCGAGGCGCTTGGCGCAGGGGCGCTCGATGCCGTCAAGACGCCGATCCTCGGTGCGGCCGGTGGCGCTGCGGCTCTGCTCGCGAAAATCGCCACGCTGCGCCGGCTCATCGAGGCCGACACGCGCCGCGCCGGCAAACCCGCGCCACCCGCGGCACCAGCAGTGCCGCCTACGGCACTCCGCGAAACGAACCTCGTGGTCATCGGCTCATCAGCCGGCGGCCCCGCAGCGCTGGCCACCCTGCTCGGCGGGCTGCCAAATGATTTCCCCGCCGCGATCGTGCTCGTGCAGCATGTGGACGAGCAATTCACCCCGCTGATGGCGAACTGGCTCAACAATCAATCAGCCATCCCGGTGCGCGTGGCGCGCGAAGGCGCTCATCCGGAGCCCGGCACGGCATTGATTGCCGGCACGAACGACCACCTCGTTTTCGTGAACCCGCAGACACTCGCCTACACGGCCGAGCCGCGCGCCTATTCCTATCGCCCGTCGGTGGACGTTTTTTTCCACAGTGTCGTGAAGCATTGGAAAGGCAACGTCGCCGGAGTGCTGCTCACCGGCATGGGCCGCGACGGCGCGAAGGGCTTGAAAGCGCTGCGCGACGCCGGCGTGCTGACGATCGCGCAGGATCGCGCGACCTCCGTCGTCTATGGAATGCCGAAAGCCGCCGCCGAACTCGGTGCCGCCTGCGAGATTCTCCCGGTCGAAAAGATCGCCCCGCGGCTGATCCGATATTTCAGCTCGATCGAAACTCCGCCACGATGAGTGTCCCTGTCGCTGACTCCACGGAAAATCCCCCGCCTGCAATCAAGGTGCTGCTCGTGGACGACCAGCGGATCATCGTCGAGGTCGTGCGCCGCCTGCTGGCCGATGAGCCGGACATTGCGTTTCACTTTTGCACCGACCCAAACGAAGCCGTCGCGCGCGCCAACGAAATCGGGCCGACGGTCATCCTTCAAGACATGGTGATGCCCCACATTGACGGCATCGAAATGGTCCGCCGCTTCCGCGCAAATCCCCAGACAGCCCGCACGCGAATCATCGTTCTCTCCGGCATGGACGACCCTGAGTCGAAGAGCGGCGCGTTTGCTGCCGGGGCCAACGATTACCTCCGGAAACTTCCGCCAAGAGAAAAGCTCCTGGAACATATCCGCGCGCAAGCTGACCCGCAGAAGCAGCAGTGAGCGCGAACCAAGCACCGCCGGGTGCGCAGGCGTTGATGGTCATGAGTGCTCCTGATTAACGCCAGAGTTTGCGGTCGAGCGTGCGGTATTGGATGGCCTCGGCGATGTGATCCGGCGCGATGGCTTCCGCGCCGGCCAGATCGGCGATGGTGCGGGCGACTTTCAAAATGCGATCGTGCGCGCGGGCGGAGAGGTTGAGATTGTCCATCGCCATGCGCAGAAGGTTTTCCGCGTCGGTGCTGAGGGCGCAGAATTTGCGCACCTGCTGCGAACTCATGCGGGAGTTGATGCGCACCTTTCCCTCCCCGAAACGCGCGCGCTGAATCTCGCGGACCTGCACGACGCGCTCGCGGATTGCGGCGCTGGGCTCGGCGCGTTCGGTGCTGCGGAGTTCGTCAAAGGCGACGGCGGGTGCCTCGACGTGCAAATCGATCCGATCGAGGAGCGGGCCGGAGATTCGCTCGCGGTATTTTTCCACCTGCTGCGGCGTGCAGCGGCACTGGCGTTTCGCGTCGCCGTGGAATCCGCAAGGGCACGGATTCATCGCGGCGACGAGCATGAATTCGGCGGGGAAAGTCATCGTGCCCGCGGCGCGCGAGACGGTGACGCGGCCATCCTCCATCGGCTGGCGGAGGACTTCGAGCGTCGTCCGTTTGAACTCTGGAAGCTCGTCGAGAAACAGCACGCCGTGGTGTGCGATACTGATTTCACCTGGCGAGGGATTCATCCCGCCGCCGAGGAGTCCGGCATCCGAGACGGTGTGGTGCGGCGAGCGGAAGGGGCGCGTGGCGACGAAGGATTTGTCGAGGAGCAGGCCGCAAATGCTGTGGATTTTGGTGGTCTCGATGGCTTCCTCCATCGTGAGCGGCGGGAGAATGGTGGGCACGCGTTTGCTGAGCATGCTCTTGCCGGAACCGGGCGGGCCGATGAGCAAAAGTCCGTGTCCGCCAGCGGCGGCGATCTCGATGGCGCGCTTCACATGCTGCTGGCCGCGCACGTCGGCGAAGTCTGCGTCGTAATCGTGATGGCTTGCGAAGAATGCGGCGAGATCCTCGCGTACGGGGGCGAGTTCCTTTTCGCCGGTGAGGAAGGTGAAGGCCTCGCGGAGATTGCTCACGCCGAAGACATCGATGCCCGCGACCATCGCGGCCTCGCGCGCGTTCTGCGCGGGGACGACGAGCTTTTTTCGCCCGACTCTGCGCGCCTCGATGGCGACGGAGAGCACGCCGCGCACGGGCCGTACCGCGCCGTCGAGCGCGAGTTCGCCAACGAAGCAAAAGTCCGCTGCGTCATCGAGCTTCACATTTTGCGCGCAGGCGATCATCGCGAGCGCGATGGGGAGGTCAAAGCTCGGGCCTTCCTTTTTCACGTCGGCGGGAGCGAGGTTTACGGTGACGTGGCCGCCGGGCCAGCGGAAACCGCTGTTGGAGATCGCTGTCTTTACGCGATCGCGTGCCTCGCGAACGGCGGCGTCTGGCAGGCCGACGATGACGATGGCGTCCTTCTGTCCGCCGTTGTCGCTTACTTCGACATCCAGATCGTAAGCCTCGACGCCGAACACCGCTGCGGAAAAAACTTTTGCGAGCATCGCGGGCAAAGTGGCAGAGCGTGCGCCGCACGGGAAGCGCGAAGGCTCTGCGAAAATGGGGAGGGGGATCCGCCGCGAAAACGCGCAGAGGGCGCGAAAAGAAGAGGGGAGCGCCGAGGAAATACCTTGCGTTCCTTTTCCGGGCGGAGCCACCCGATTCCAACAGAATCGTCACACAAATCTAAGGGGCGGCACGCGCGATGGTTGAGCTTTTGACGCCAAAGCGTCCTCCCACCCACATGAACGACCGAATTAAATTGATCCTTGCTGCGTGCATCGGCACGGGCGGCTTTGCCGCGGGCTATTTTGCCGGAGGGCATGGCGGGACGAATGAGAAATCCGCTCGGCGTGATGTGGGCGGATCGTCCGCTGCGGCGGGATTGGCAGGGCGCACCGGCGACCCGTCCGCGCCCGGTGGAGCGTCGGGAAATGGTGCGGGGGCTTCCGGCCAGTTTGCCACGCTGGGGGCGACGACGGAGAAGGAGACGAAATTTTTCAGCGCCTACCGTGAGACGGATGACCTGAAGCGCACGCACGATCTCGTGGACGCGGTGAGTGCGCTTTCGCTGGAGGAAATTCCCGGTCTGGTCGCGCGCATCCGCACGATGCCGCCCGAAGTGCGCGAGACGCTGATGCCGTACGCGATTTCGCGCTGGGCGCAGCTCGATCCGAAGGCGGCGGGGAATTACCTCGTGTCGCTCACGGACAAGAATGGACGCGACAAGGCGATGCGCTACGTGATGGCGGCATTTGTGGATCAAAGTGTGGACGCTGCGAAGGAGTGGGCGACATCGCTGCCGCCGGGCTATCACCGCACGAACGCAATCCAGAGCCTCATCAATTCGATGGCGAAGCGCGATCCGCTGAAGGCGTTCGCGATGCTGCAGGAGATGCCGGCGGAGGTGCGGGGAGGCTACAGCTATCAGAATGTGTTCGGCGCGTGGGCGCAGTCGGATGCGCAGGGCGCGGCGGCGAAGGCGCTCGAGCTGCCGAAGGGCGCGAACCGCGACGGGGCGCTGCGTGCCGTCGCATCGAACTGGGCGCAGAACAGCCCGGTGGATGCCTTTGCGTGGGCGAACGGGATGAAGGAAAAATCGCAGCAGGTGGCGGCGATGCAGATGGTCATCACGCAGTGGGCGTCGCTCGATTCGCAGGGTGCGCGCGCCGCGACACTCGCGCTGCCGGAGGGGGAGCTTCGGAACAATGCGGTGTCCACTTTGATCGGCCAGATCGCGGGGCGGAGCCCGGACGAGGCGAAGGATTTGCTCAGGGAATTGCCCGAGGGTCAGGCGCGGAGCAGCGCGTCGTCCATCCTCGTGAATGCGCTCGCCTACACCGACCCGAAGGCGGCGGCGGAACTCGTGGCGGAGCTGCCGAGCGACCGGAGAAAAGGCGAGGCGGTGAACAATGTGGCGATGCGTTTTGCGCGCAGCGACACGCCCGCCGCGCTCGCGTGGGCCGAGGCGCTCCCGGCCGAGACGCGGAACTCCGCATTTTCCGGAATCGCCTACACGTGGAGCCAGCAGGACCCGAAGGCGGCCTTCGACTATTTCGCGAAACACGAGCTGATGAGTGCGGACGGCTTCATGGTGAACCAGGCGCTGCGGAACTGGTCGCAGAGCGATTCCACCGAGGCACTCGCATGGGCGCGCGCCCTGCCGGATGGCAAGCTGAAGGATCGCGCGCTCTCGACCGTGGTCGTCGCGCTGGCGGACAATGATCCGCTCGCCGCCGCAAAGATGATCACGTCGCTGCCCGCGAGTTCGCAGGACGACGCGGCCGGGAGCCTCGCCGCACGCTGGGCGAACAACGATCCCGGCGCTGCTTCGCAATGGGCGGCGGGTCTGCCCGAGGGCGATGCGCGCAGCAAGGCGACGCGCAACATCGTCGCGACGTGGGCCGAGCGTGATGTCGCGAAGACCGCCGCGTGGCTCGAAAAACTTCCCGCGGGAATTTCGCGCGACGGCGCGGTCGGTGAATTCGCACGGCAGGTGACGGACCGCGATCCCGCTGGTGCGGCCGCGTGGGCGGGGACGATTTACGATCCCGGGCAGCGGGATTCTGCGATGGCGAATATCTTCAAGCACTGGTCGCGCACGGACCAGCAGGGCGCGATGAGCTTCATCGCCAACTCGCCCGCGGTGTCCGACGCGTTGAAGCAGCGGATCCTCGCGCCGGGGAAGCAGAAGGGCCAGTGACCGCGCGGCGGACTTGATTCGGCGGACGCCGTGGGCAGGCTCCGCACGATGGCCAGCTATTCCGACTTCATTGACCGCCTGCTCCTGAACCCCGACCTGCTGAGAAAGCTCACGCCGACCGAGCCGCTGGGCTGGGAACTGCCCGCAAAAATCCGGGACACGAGCGATGAAACGCTCAGTGGTGGAAAGGAAATCGCGGATGCAAAAATGTTCACCCTCGTCCGCGGCGCGCTGTTCTGCGCGGCAGATGCGCTCGACGCGGCGCACAGGATTTTCCAAGACGAACCTGGCGATCTCGGCAGCTACTGGCATGGCGTGATGCACCGAAGGGAAGGGGACTTTGACAACGCGCGCTACTGGTTCCGTCGCGCGGGGCACCTGCCGATATTTGCGAAGATGCACGAGGCCGCCGCGCAGGTCTCCGCGAACATGGCGAGGCAGCCGACGTGGGACGCCTACCTGCTCACTGGCATGTGCGAGCAGGCGAAATTTGGTGACCGCGAAGCCGTGCCCGAGTGCGTGAGTTTGCAGCGTGTGGAATTCGACGAATTGCTCGCATACTGCTGGCGCAAGGGCGTTGTGCAGCCCGCCCCGTGACGCCCGGCGGGCATTGCCAAAAAATGGGTGTGTGCGCTTTTATCGCAGGATATTTTCGCGGCCATGACAGACTGACGCGGCTGGTGCGAAAGTGTCCGGCTGTCCTTTTCTGAGCAGATGCGGAAATCATTTTCATCCAGCGACATGCCGGGCCCGTCACCGGGGAAGTGAAGTTTTTTATCTTCTTTTGAACAACCGGCGCATGGCGTGCGTCTCAGCATGTAGAAAAAGACACGGCATCGGAGCTTGGCACGCCTGCTGCTGAGTCATTCGTCAGACCAACAAGTAACCCCGCTCAAAACCAAACCCAGCGATGAAAAACTCCTTCAAATCCAGCCGCCGCCAAGCCCTGACTCTCGGTGACCTCGTCCTCGCAGTTAGCAGCGTCAGCCGGAGCAGCAACGAAACCGCCGCCGCTGTGGCCGATCTTCTCGAAAGTGGACGCGTCCGCTTCACGACCAACGGACGTAACATCCGTGCCCGCGTTTCGTAAATCTTTCTCCAAACCACTCCCCACACCATGAAAAAGCCCCTCAAAATCGCGCACCGCAACTTCACCCTCGGCGATCTGATCCTCGCCGTCAGCAGCCAGTCGCGCAATAATCGCGAGACGCTCGCCGCCGTCAGCGACCTGCTCGAGACGGGCCGCGTGCGCCTTCAGTCTGGCAGTCATTCGATCCGCGCCCGCGTCATCTGACGCCCGTCGCGCCTCCCCGCCACCTTCGCGCGGGTGAGTTTTTTCCAAAAAGACGAAGCATCACTTTTCAAGACCCCGCCGCGTCCCATCTCGGGCACGGCGGGGTAAGTTTTTTCAGGGAACCCTGCGAGCCTCCCGTCTTCGATGGTGTCGGGAAAACCGACAGAGCCTGTCGGTTTTTGAGTCAGTCGTCAGGGCTTCGCAGAATGAGATGAACTTCGGTGGTGGAAGTTTCGCATCCGATCGCCGATGCTCCGCGCCGATGCTCGCGGAACTCCACAACGTCACCAAATCCTACCGCTCCGACGCCGGCGCGGTGCCCGTGCTGAACGGCATCAGCCTCACCATCGCCGAGGGCGAGACCGTCGCCATCACCGGCCCGAGCGGCTGCGGAAAAAGCACGCTGCTCAATCTCCTCGGCGCGCTCGACCAGGCCGACTCCGGCGAAATCCGCGTCGCCGGCCGCGACCTCACGAAGCTCGACGCGCAGCAGCTCGCCGAATTCCGCAACACCACCGTCGGCTTCGTCTTCCAGCTCCACCATCTGCTCCCGCAATGTACCGTGTTGGAAAACGTCCTCATCCCGTCCATCGTGCGCAAGGATGCCGACCGCGCCGCGCTCCGTGCCCGCGCCGCGCAGCTCCTCGAAGCCGTCGGCCTCAGCCACCGGCTCGACCACCGGCCCGGCCAGCTCTCCGGCGGCGAACGCCAGCGCGCCGCCGTCGCCCGTGCGCTCATCAACTCGCCGAAGCTCCTCCTCGCCGACGAGCCCACCGGCGCGCTCGACCGCGCCAGCGCCGAACGCCTCGCCGACCTGCTCGCCGAGGTGCACCAGCGCGAGAAAATCACCGTCATCATGGTCACGCACGCCCCCGAACTCGCCCGCCGCATGGGTCGCGTGCTGCCGCTGCTCGACGGGCGGCTGTGTGCAGCATGATCCTCTTCTTATTCATATTCTTCATCTTGTTCTTAATCCCCTCCCTCCGAAGCGAGATTAAGAATAAGATTAAGATTATGAGCGCCCCCCGCGTTTGACTCCCGCTTGGCATCGCCACATCATCTGAGTCCATGAGCGCCGTACCCAAGATTGAAACTCTCATCTCACCCGAGGAATACATCGCGGGTGAGCTTCTCAGCCAAGTCCGCCACGAATACATCGCGGGTCGCGTGTATGCGATGGCCGGCACGAGCGTGAACCACAATTACATCGCGGGAAATTTTTTCTCTGAACTCCACGCGCAACTGCACGGGAAAAAATGCGCGCCATTCATGAACGACATGAAGGTCCGCATCCGCGAAGCGCTCGACGAGTCGCATTATTACCCAGACGTGATGGTGAACTGTGATCCCGCCGGGCAGCAGAACTATTTTTGCGACACGCCCGCGCTCGTCATCGAAGTGCTTTCGCCCAGCACTGAAGCGATCGATCGCCGCGAAAAGCTCACGGCCTACCGCCGCATCCCGAGCCTCCACACCTACATCCTCGCCGAGCAGGACAAGCGCGAACTCACCGTCTATCGCCGCCTCCCCGAGGGCTGGGAAAAGACCATCCTCACCGGCGCGGACACGCTCACGGTGCCCGAGCTGGAATTCAGCACCACACTCGACGCCATCTACGCGCGCACCGGGCTGTAGCACTAGATGACCACGCGCCGCCTGCTGCTCGACAGCATCCGCCACTACTGGCGCACGCACCTCGGCGTCATTCTCGGCTGTGCGCTCGCCGCGCTCGTGCTTACGGGCGCGCTCATGGTCGGCGATTCGGTGAAGGCCACGCTCCGCGCGCAGGCCGAGGCGCGCGTGGGGAAAATCGGCGAGGCGCTGCTCTGCGGCGAGCGCTTCGTCCCGTGGCCGCGCGAGGCGGAAAAGCGCCCGCAAGTCGTGGCGCGCACATTTGTGCCGGGGCCGGATGCCGCAGGCGTTCTCATGCTCGCCGGCAGCGCGAACGCATCCGGCGGCGCGGCGCGCGCGAACAAGGTGCAGATCGTCGGCGTGGACGACGCGTTTTGGAAATTGTCGCCGTCGGGGAGCGATCCGTTTTCGAGTGATGCGGATGCCGGGCGTGTTGCATCGGGTAGCGCGGGCGTCCCGCCTGCCGTTCCCGGCGTCTCGCCGGGAACATCGGACGTCGCAAACGCGCCGCTACGCGACACGACCTCTGCAAACGCACACAAGTCCACTTCCGCGCTAACCGAGGCACCAAACATCGTGCTCAACGAGCGCCTTGCAGCGCAACTCGGCGTGAAGCTCGGCGACGAAGTCCTGCTGCGTCTCGAAAAGCCGAGCGCATTTTCCAAGGACGCGCCGCTTTCCGGCGAAGA